>JBDLIK010000169.1:0-7066 GCA_039714895.1 Myxococcota bacterium
GACGCCGGTACCCCTTGCGCCGCTTCAACTTGAACAGCCGCAGCTTCGGCCCGCGGCCCTGCTCGGCGATGGTGGTGCGCACCTTGACGCCGTCCACCAGCGGCGTGCCCACGCGCGGGGCTCCTTCGCCGCCCACCATCAGTACCTCGGAGAGCTCTACCGCTTCTCCCACGGCACCTTCGATCTTCTCCACCCGCACGAGATCGCCGGGGTGCATGCGCAGCTGTTTGCCACCGGTGCGAACCACCGCGTACATCAGGACTCCTCCGGCCGCGGGGAAGCCGGCAGTATCCGGTATTCCTCTTCGTCGTCAAGGGGTTGCACCTCCGGCTCGGACGAAACCGGGGTGGCATCCCCTTCGCTCGGAGCCGGGTCGAAGGGCTCGGTCTCCGGGGCGAGCTCCGGCTCCGACAGCTCCGGCTCGTTCCCCGCCTCAGCTGGCGCCGGGACCTCTTCTGGCGTCTGCGGGGGCAGGGCGGCGGCCGTCGCCAGGGTGGCCTCGACCCCCGCCTCGGGCTCTTCCTGCTTCGCCTCGGTCCCGGCGGACAGCCAGTCCACCCGGAGATCCACCGCCGGGCCGTCGTCGAGGGCCACCAGCTCGAACTGCTCCTGGTGCAGGTCGGCCCGCGCTCGGATCTCGATCTGCCGCCCGAGCTCTCCCTCCAGGTCCCGCAGCGTCTCGCGCTCCGGTCCCAGCAGATGCTCGGCCACTCGTCGGTTCACCGAGAGGGCGACCCTCCGGCCGCAGAAGCGGGGCAGGTCCTTGCGGATCTCCCGGAGCACCTTGTAGGCCACACTCTCGCCCGAGAGCAGGTAGCCGCGCCCATCGCAGTGGGCACAGGGCTCGCACAACGTCTGCACCAGGTTCTCCCGGGTGCGCTTGCGGGTCATCTCCACCAGGCCCAGCTCGGAGATCTTGAGGATGTTGGTGCGGGCCTTGTCCCCGCGGACCGTCTCCTGGAGCGTGCGATAGACCTTCTCGCGGTTCTCCAGGGACTCCATGTCGATCAGATCGATGATGATGAGACCGCCGATGTTGCGCAGACGAAGCTGGTAGAGGACCTCCTTGACCGCCTCGAGGTTCGTCTTGAGGACGGTCTCCTCGAGGTCGCGCTTCCCGACGTAGCGGCCGGTGTTGACGTCGACCGCGGTGAGCGCCTCGCTCTGGTCGATGATCAGGTGGCCCCCGGATTTGAGCCAGACCTTGCGGCCCACGCTCCGGTCGATCTGCTCCTCGATGCCAAAGTGGTCGAAGATGGGCTCCGGCCCCTGGAAGTGCTCGAGGCGTGGCTTGGGGTCGGTCATGAAGCGGTCTACGAAGCTCTTCATCTGATCGAAGACGACCCGGGAGTCCACCACGATGCGCCGGGTCTCCGAGCTCGCGAAGTCGCGGATCATGCGCAGCGGCAGTGCCGGCTCCTCGTACAGACGCTCGGGGGCGCGCACCCGATCCTTCTCCCGCTGGATCTCGTCCCACACCGAGCTCAGGTATCGAATGTCCGCTTCGAGCTCGGCCTCGCGGATGCCCTCTCCAGCCGTGCGGATGATGAAGCCCAGGCCCCGTGGGCGCAGTCGCTCCACGATCTCTCGCAGCCGGCGGCGCTCCCGATCCGAGTCGATGCGTCGGGACACCCCGACCCGCGCTCCGGAGGGCGTGAGCACCAGGTGGCGGCCCGCGACGGAGAGATGGGAGGTGATCCGGGCGCCCTTGGTCCCGATGGGCTCCTTCGCCACCTGCACCACGATCTCTTCGCCTTCGCGGAGCAGGGTCTCGATCTTGGGGGGGGTGCGGCCGTTGCCGTTGCGACTGCGGCGGCGCCGAGAGGGCTCGTCGCCGTCCCCCGCGGCCGGGTCGGTCAGGTAGTCGCCCACGTAGAGGAAGGCAGCCTTCTCCAGGCCGATGTCCACGAAGGCGGCCTGCATGCCCGGGAGCACCCGGGTGACCCGCCCCTTCACCACGTTGGAGACGACGCTCCGGGCGCTGGCCCGCTCGATGTGGAGCTCCGCGAACTGGCTCTTCTCCAGGATCGCGACGCGGGTCTCCCCCGCGTTCGCGTTGATGATGATCTCGTTCTGCATCGGAAGGGCTCTCTCCGCCCGCCGGAGCAAACGACGTTCCGATGGGCGGCGTTGGCGAGCCGCTTCGAGACTGGAGTGGATGACGCCCTCGAGGAGGGCGCCGGCGGGGCGCTACGCGCTCGGACCCGGCAACAGACCAGGGGCTGCCGAACGGACGGGACCTCTCTCTAATATCCCGAAACTGCTAGAAAAACCGTTGACTCGCACAGGATCTCACTCTACGGTCGACCCTACCTCGGCCCGCACGCTCTGTGCAGCACCCCGCCGCCCGTCGCGCTCGCTGGCATCCGAGGCTGACCCCACGGGGCGCAACATCTGGCTGCCCCTGAGGCCGATCGGTCGACCGACCAAACCAAGATGGAACCATCATGGATCCCGGCAGCCAGGTCAAGGAGGACCCTCGCAGAAGCCTGCCGGCGGTGGATCGCCTGGTCGGGGCCCTGCGGGAGGCTGCGCCGGGGCTGCCGGCCTGGGCGCTGGGCACCTCTGCGCGCCGGGTGCTCGACGCGGCCCGCCAGACGCTGGCTGCCGGCGCCGGCGAGGCCCCCAAGCTGGAAGCCCTGGTGCGCGCGGCGCGGGAGGAGGCCGAGGGTCTGGCCCGGCCCCGGCCGGCGCGGGTGGTGAACGCGACGGGCGTGGTGCTCCACACCAATCTGGGACGCGCGCCCCTGGCCGCTGCCGCGGCAGAGGCCGCGGCCCAGGCGGCGTCGCGCTACACCGACCTCGAGCTCGCACTCTCGGAGGGTCGCCGGGGCGACCGAATCGGGGCCGTGTGCGAGATGCTGCGGTTGCTCTCCGGCGCCGGGTCGGCCCTGGTGGTCAACAACAACGCCGCCGCCGTGCTGCTCGTGGCCAACACCTTCGCCCGGGAGCGGGAGGTGGTGGTCTCCCGGGGCGAGCTCGTGGAGATCGGGGGCTCCTTTCGGGTGCCCGAGATCCTGGAGCGGGCGGGCGCGCGGCTCGTCGAGGTGGGGACGACCAATCGGACCCATCCCGAGGATTATCGGCGCGCCATCGGCCCGCGCACCGCGCTGCTCCTCAAGGTGCACCGCAGCAACTTCGAGCAGCGCGGCTTCGTGGCCGAGGTCGGCCTCGAGGCGCTCGCAGCCATCGCCTGCGAGCATGATCTGCCGCTCGTGGAGGACCTGGGCAGTGGCACACTGGTCGATCTGCGCGGCCAGGGGCTCCCGGAAGACAGCTTCGTGCCGGCGCGTCTCGCCCTGGGCGCGAGCATCGTCTGCTTCTCCGGGGACAAGCTTCTCGGCGGCCCCCAGGCCGGAATCGTGCTGGGAGACAGCGAGGCGGTGGCGGCGCTGCGCAGCAACCCTCTGGCCCGCGCCCTGCGCCAGGGCAAGCTCGACCTCGCCGCCCTCGACTGGACGCTGCGCGCGCTGCTCGAGGACCGCGGCGAGGCGGAGATCCCGGTGCTGCGCGCCCTGTTGGAGCCTCCCGCCTCGGTGGCGGCGCGTGCGCAGAGCCTGGCCGAGCGCCTCGGACGCGCGGCGGCCGGACACGTCTCCGTGGGGGTGGAGGCCTCCCGGGCGCCGGTGGGTGGCGGCTCGCTGCCCGGCCTCGAGCTCGCGTCCCACGCCGTCACCCTGCGCGTTCCGGCCGGCCCCGAGGTGCTGGCACGGGCCCTGCGCGCAGCGCGCGTGCCGGTGCTGGCGCGGGTCCAGCACGATGCCGTGCTTCTCGACCTCCGCACGCTCTTGCCCGGCGACGAGGGGGTCCTCGAGGAGGCACTGCTTGCGGCCATCGCGTGAACTCACTCGGTGCTTCCGGTAGATTTCGAGCCGACCATGCTCAACACCAGCGTTCTCGTCCTCAATCGCTCCTTTCTTCCCATCCACATCACGTCGGTGCGGCGCGCCTTCACCCTGCTCTACCAGGGCATCGCCAGAGCGGTGAACGAGGAGTATCGGACCTTCGATTTCGCCAGCTGGAGCGAGCTCTCGGTGGCACGCGATGCCGATTCCGTCGGCTCCGTGCGCGGCCGCATCCGAGTGCCCCGTGTGATCGTGCTCACCGCATTCGACCGCATTCCCAAACGTCACGTGCGCTTCAGTCGGCTCAACATCTATGCGCGGGACGAGTTCACCTGCCAGTACTGCGGGGAGCAGCCCCCGCGCTCGGAGCTCAACCTGGATCACGTGGTTCCCCGTTCCCTCGGGGGGAAGAGCACCTGGGAGAACGTGGTCTGCAGCTGCCTCGACTGCAATCGCCGCAAGGGAGGACGCACACCCCCGCAGGCCCGCCTGCGATTGCGCCGCAAACCGTTGCGCCCCCACTGGACCCCCTTCGTGAACCTGATGCTCGCCACCGTGCGCTACCAGGAGTGGCGCCCGTTCCTCAACATCGTCGACGCTTCCTACTGGAACACCGAGCTCGTCGAGTGACCCTTCCCGGACGAACAGGATGAGCCGCTCCCCCCGATTGATCGCCGTGGGCGGCGGCAAGGGCGGCGTGGGCAAGAGCCTGGTCACGGCGAATCTCGCCGTGGCGTTGGCGGACGAGGGTCACCGGGTGGTGGCCGTCGATACGGACCTCCCCGGTGCGAACCTGCACACCTGCCTGGGGGTGCGCCCCCCCCGAGCCAGCCTGGCGCACTTCGTGGCGGGGCGTGAGACCGATCTCGCGAAGCTGGTGGTGGACACCCCGGTGGAGAACCTGCGCCTGATCGGTGCCACCGGCGGACACCCGGGGTTCGCGCGCCTGCGGCCCTCGCGCCGGGCGGAGCTCTCCGAGGCGCTGCGAAAGCTGCCCTGCGACTACGCGCTCCTCGACGTCGCCGCCGGCACCCATCCGGAGGTGATCGACGCCTTCCTGGTGGGCGATGCCTGCATTCTGGTCTGTACTCCGGAGCCCACCTCGGTGGAGAACATCTATTCCTTTCTTCGGGCGGCGCTCTTTCGCCGGGTGCGAGCCAGCGTGCTCTCGGAAGAGGTCTGCGAGCGCATCGACCTGGCTCTCGACCCGCTGAACGAGCGAGGCATCCGCACGCCGCTGGATCTTCAGCGCGAGATCGCAGCGCTCGACGCCGCGGACGCCGAACGCTTCGCCGACGCCGTGGCTCGCTTTCGCCCGGCGCTGATCGTGAACCAGGTGCGGAGCGTCGACGACATCAAGCTCGGCTTCCAGCTGGCCAGCGTGTGCCGCAAGTATTTCGGCCTCGAGGCGGAGTACCTCGGCTACGTGAACCACGACGACGCGGTACGCCAGGCGACGCTCGCCCGCTGCCCGGTGGTGAAGGCATTTCCCGACAGCGACGCCGCCATCTATCTGCGTCGCATCGCCGGAAAGCTGCTCGGCAGCCGGGATGAGCGCAGGCGGGGGGCGCGCGCTTGAGGTCGCTGGTGGAGATGAACCACTACGAGGTGCTGGAGGTCCCGAGGGAGGCTCGCCGCGCGGAGATCGAGCAGGCCGTGGCGGTGGCGCGGGCCACCTACGCGGGCGACTCCCTCGCCACCTACTCGGTCTTCGGGAGCGCCGAATCCGAGGAGATCCGCGATCGCATCGAGCTCGCCTACCGCGTGCTCTCGGATCCCGCCGAGCGCGCCAGCTACGACGCCAATCTCGAGGCGGCGCCCGAGCCCGAGTCCGAGCCAGGTCTCCCGCTGGTGATCGAGATCGAGTCCGAGCAGCGTCCGCCCCGGGCCGAACTGCGCGCCGAGATCGAAGGCCTCGAGGATCCCCAGGACGAAGACGACGGCTCGGAGTTCGCGGGCGCGCGGCTGCGACGGGCGAGGCTGCGCCGCGGCCTCGAGCTCGAGCAGATCGCCGAGACCACCAAGATCAGCGCGGTCTACCTGCGCTGCCTCGAGGAGGACCACTACTCCGGCCTGCCCGCTCCCGTCTACGTACGCGGCTTCGTGACCGCCTACGCCCGCTGCGTCGGGCTCGACCCCAGGGCGGTGGCGTCGAGCTACATGCAGCGTTACCTGGTGGCGGGTGGCGGACCACAGCCCCGCGGCTCCCATCACGCGGGCTAGGTCGGGCGCCACGCCCGGCGTCCGCTTCCTGGCTGGCGAGGAGGACGCGGGCGAGCGCCTCGACCGCCTGCTCGCCTCCCTGGCCGGAGTCTCTCGCGCCCAGGTGCGCCGCTGGATCGACCAGCAGCGGGTGTGCGTGGACGGCCGCAGCGGTCGCGCCTCCCAGCGCGTGCGGGCGGGCGAGACCATCGAGGCCGAGCCCCCGCAGCCGGTGCGCGCCGACGTGCTCGCGGAGGCGATCCCCCTGGCGATCCTCCACGAGGACGAGGACGTGATCGTGATCGACAAGCCCGCTGGGCTGGTGGTGCACCCCGCTCCGGGCCATCCCCGCGGAACGCTGGTGAACGCCCTGCTGCACCACTGCACAGATCTGGCGGGGATCGGTGGGGTGCTCCGCCCCGGCATCGTGCACCGTCTCGATCGCGGGACCTCGGGTGTGCTGGTCGCTGCCAAGCACGATGCAGCCCACGCCGCCCTCGCCGAGCAGTTCCGGAGCCACGTTGTGGAGCGGGTCTACACGGCGCTGGTGCGCGGCGTCCCTGGCGCCGAGGCGGGGGAGATCGACCGCCCCATCGGGCGCCACCCCCGGGATCGCAAGCGGATGAGTGTGCGCACGCGTGCTGGACGCGAGGCGCACACCCATTGGAGCATCCGGCGCCGCTTCCCGGCGAGCGGGATCGCCTGGCTCGAGGTGCGCCCGCGCACCGGCCGCACGCATCAGATCCGTGTGCACCTGGCGAGCGTAGGACTCCCTGTCCTCGGCGATCCCATCTACGGGAAGGCCCGTCGGGCGCGGGAGGGGCTCACGCGCCCCGCCCTTCACGCCCGCGTGCTCGGCTTCGACCATCCGCGCAGCGGGGATCGCGTGCGCTTCGAGGCGTCGCTCCCCGCCGACCTCGACGCGATTCTCTCGAAGCTCGAGGGCGAGGGGCCCGGTTGAGCATGCCGCGCGCTCTCACCCATCCGCTCCTCGCCGAGTGCGGTGTCGTGCATGGCTT
>JBDLIK010000170.1:0-7023 GCA_039714895.1 Myxococcota bacterium
TCCGGAGGCGACTGCGACATCGGCGCGGTGGAGCTGCTACCGGAGCCGGGCTCGACTGTGCTGCTGCTGGCAGCGCTCATCGGGAGCGCTGGGCTGGCGCGGAGGCGCGCGTGAGGGCGGGCCGACCCCCTGCGGGCGAGCTCAGGAGAGGGCTTCCACCCGGGCGCGCACGTGCTTGTGCCAGGGCGTGCCGGCGAAGGGATCGCGGTCTTCCGACGCCGTGAGCTCGTTGGCCGCAACCCCGCTGCGCTGCATCGCCCCGGACTCGCTGGTGACGTCGACCCCCATGCCGTTGGGGAGCGAGACGTGGCCGCGCCGCATGCGGTCCGACACCTCCACCGGCACCTCGGCGTGGCCTCGCTTGGTGGTGACGCGGACGCGATCGCCGCTGGCCACGCCGAGACGATCGGCGTCGCCGGGGCTCATGCGAAGCCGGCCCTCGGGGTCCTTCCGCCGCCACTCGGGTCCGCGGAAGATCGTGTTCGCCGTGAAGGAGCGACGCTCGCCGGCGGACAGGACGAAGGGGAACTCGGCGCTCGTGCCCTCCCCGGCGCCGCCGGCGAGGGCATCGAGCTCGCCGAAGAGCTCGGGAACCGCCAGCCGGATGCGGCCGTCGGGAGTGCCGACCCGCCGAAAGCTCTCGTCCCAGTCGTCGACGGAGAAGACCACCCCACTGGCCCCGTCGACGATGGCGTCGAAGAGCGCATCGCCGAGCTCGGGCCCCTCGCCCGCGAGGCCGGCGCGCCGGATCGAATCCGGGGAGCGCTGGGCGGCGATGTGCGCGAGCGCCCACAGCACGGCGCCCTCGGCCAGGCGGTGGGGCAGCTTGTCGCCGATGGCGCGGTAGAGCACCACCGGTGCCAGGGCGAAGAACCCCGGCTCCTGCTCCAGGGTCTCGAAGAAGCAGGTCCGGAAGGCCTCGCGCCCCTGATCCCAGGCCTCGCCCAGCGCCTTCACCGTCGGCTCCGGCATCTCCCCGAGGGCCTCGATGAGCCGCGCGTGCAGCTCCGCCTCGGAGAAGAGCCCGGCCGGAGGCTCGAGGAGCGGGCGGCGCAGATGGAAGTAGTTCTCCGGGAACTCGAAGTTGAAGAAGGTGGCCTCGGCCTTCTCGTACTGGGTGGCCACCGGCAGCACGTAGTCGGCGAGGCGTCCCGTCTCGGTCATGGCCACGTCGATCACCACCAGCAGGTCGAGGGCAGCCAACGCCTCGTGCATGCGCGCCGTGTCCGCCAGCGAGTGGGCGGGGTTGGCGGACTCCACCAGCATGGCGCGGAAGCGCCGGGGGTGGTCGCTCAGGATCTCGTCGGGGATCACGTTGCAGGGCACCAGGCCGGAGATGATCCGCGAGCCGGTGACCGGGCTGGTGCGGCCGTTGCCGGAGGGCGAGCCCGAGGCGAGGGGCTGCAGGCTGGCGGGCGCATAGGCGGCGCCCCGCTTGCCAAAGTTGCCCGTCCCGAAGCAGAGCAGCCGGTGCAGGTAGCTCACCAGCGTGGAGTGCCGGTTCATCTGCACGCCGAGGTCCTCGAAGAAGGCGGTGCTCTCCGCGCGCGCGATGCGCCGGGTGGCCTCGCGGACCTGATCCTCCGGGACGCCGCAGCTCTCACAGTAGTGGCCCACGTCGAGGGTCTCGAAGTGGGGCAGGATCTCCTCGAGGCCCTCGGTGTGCTCGGCCAGCCAGTCACTGGCCAGCAGCTCTTCCTGCACCAGCACGCCGATCATGGCGGCCAGCAGCCAGGCGTCGGTCCCGGGCTTCAGCTGCAGGTGGATGTCGGCGAGGTCCGCGGTCTCCGAGCGGCGCGGATCCACCACGATGAGGCAGCGCTCGGGGTCCTTGGCGATCTCGCGCAGGGTGACCCGCGCCCGGGGGATGCCGTGGGAGAACCAGGGGTTCTTGCCGATGAAGATGCCGACCTCGCAGTGCTCGAAGTCGGAGCGGTGGAAGCCGCCCGTCATCTTGGCGCTCACCCAGAACTCGCCGGTCTTCTCCTGGGCGAGGGCGTTCGAGCGGTAGTGGGAGCCCAGCACGGACCGGATGGAACGCGAATAGGCGCCGGGGAGGTGGTTTCCCTGTCCCCCACCGCCGTAGTAGAAGATGGACTCGCCCCCGTGCTCGTCGCGCAGCCGGGCGAAGCGTTCGGCGACCTCGCGGATCGCGGTCTCCCAGTCGATTTCCTCGAAGCTGCCGTCGGGGCGTCGCCGCAGGGGGGAGGTGAGTCGGTCCCGACCGTTCTGGTAGTGGTCCAGCCGCGAGGGCTTCTCGCACGCGTAGCCCCGGGAGGCGGGGTGGGCCTTGTCGCCCCTCACCTTGGTGAAGCGGCGCCCGTCGGCGCCGCCGAGCTCGATCTCGATACCGCAGTTGCACTCGCACAGGATGCAGGCCGTCGACTTCCATTCGGTCACGGTGAGTTCTCCCTGGGTCGAGCTAGGTGTTGGGCGCGGTTTGGATGGCGGAGGCCCGGTCCCGGGCGCACGTCGACGTCGTGGGGGTCGAGGGGCTCCCCGCACTCCGAGCAGACGATCTCGGCGTGCATCACCTGCTGGCAGGCTCGGTGGTGGTGCTCGATGGGCTTGCCGCGGCCGTCGTCGTGCCAGCGATCCCCCCAACGCACCAGGGCCATCATGACGGGATACAGATCGAGCCCCTTCGGGGTCAGGCGGTACTCGTGGCGCTCGGGCCGCTCCTGGTAGCGGCGCCGCTCCAGGATGCCCGCATCCACCAGCTTCCCCAGCCGGTCGGCGACGAGATTGCGCGCCGCCCCGGTGTGCTCCACGAAGTCCGCGAAGCGACGGGTGCGCAGGAAAGCCTCGCGGAGCAGCAGCAGGGTCCAGCGATCCCCCACCTCGGAGAGAGCGCGGGCGATGGAGCAGCTCTGACTTCCGATCTCGTCCCACTTCACGCTCCCGGCAGGGTCGCATAGTCAGTCTTATTTTGCAACTCACTATCGGATACGCCCCTGCGCCATGGCAGGAGCCTCGAAGCCGGCCGTGAAAGGCTGAGCGGAAGTAGAGCGCAACCTCCACGGGCGTCCGTCGTGGGGTACCACGGCGCTGCGTCAGCAGTGCGACGGGGGGCTCCGAGTCCCGGAAGCGGCCGACGGAGCATCGCAGTGAGCCATGGAGCTCAGCCTTTCACGGCCGGCTTCGAGACCGCGTTGAGGCGAGGCTCTCTCGCGTCAGAAAGGTGCGATGGAGAGCGCGCGGCGCTCGGTCGATCGGCACAGCTCCAGCCAGATGGCATTCTCGAGCGCCCGACTCTCCGGCGTGTCGAGGGTTTCGACGTGGGCGTGGAGATCGATGAGCAAGCCGCGCAGTCGCGCGTTCTCGGATTCCAGCTCCGAGATGCGAAGGCCGGAAGGGCGGGCCCCAGCAGCCTCCTCGATCCGCGCGCGCAGCTCGGCGTCGGCGAGCTGGGGCACTGCTTCGGCGAAGATCTCTCGTAGGGCGGCGTTCTCTTCTGCGCGGCGGGAGGCGCTGCGATCCCACTCCTCGGCCACCGCCACCAGCAGCATGCTCGCCACCATTGCGCTGCGTTTCTCGTAGTCTTCGGAGAGACCGGGTGCGAGGTCCGTGAGCAGCGTCCCCGCCAGTACCCGCAGCAGCTGGTCGGCTTCCGGCTTCATCGAAGCTGCCCCAGGGTCTCGAGGATGGCGCGATCCTGACTGTTGGTGAGCCACCAGCCCGTGAAGCCGAGCACCGGGTCGTGATTGCGCCCCTGGGCGAACTCCCGGGCGCTGGAGATCCAGATCCCGAGGCCCTTCACGCCCGAGAAGATCTCCCACCAACGCAGGGCGAGGGCATCCGCGCGCAGGCCGCTCGCCCGCTCCCAGATGGAGATGGCGCGCTCCCGGGGAAGCAGGCCGCCCACCCGGTCGTCCCGGGCCCAGCACCAGATCCGGTGGATCGACCAGGCCAGGTCCTCGAGGGGATCGCCGAGATGCGTCATCTCCCAGTCGAGGATGGCGCGGATCTCGCCGCTCTCGTCCGCCAGGAAGTTGCCCGTTCGATAGTCGCCGTGGACCACCGAGATCCTCGCCGGGGGCGGGGGGGGATGGCGGCGCAGCCAGCGGATCGCGGCGCGGGCGATGGGCTGGGGGCAGAGCTCGTCCTCGTCGATCACCCGTTCCCAGTGGTCGAGCTCGCGCTCCGCGCAGGCCTCGGGAGCGACGGGAGGGAGCTGCTCGCACAGCCCGAGCGCCTCGGGATCCGCCCGGGCGATGGCACCGAGGATGCTCCACTTCTGCTCGCCCATGCGCTCGAGGTGGGCGGCGTAGGGCGGCACCAGCAGCGCCTGGGGGCTCGACTCGCAGCCGGCCACCTCCTCCATCACGAAGAAGGGTCGCTCCAGCCAGCGCGGGTCCTCCTCGAGCCAGAGGGCCTCGGGCACGGGGACCGGGGACTTCGCGAAGGCCCGGTAGGCGTGGAACTCGGTGGCGCGATCGGTCTCGATGAGGCTGCCGGGCGGATCCCGGCGCAGGATCAGCCGCCGGGACTGCTTCCGACCCTCGGACTCGTACTCGATGCGCGCCCGGTAGGTCTCCCGGGACGCCCCGCCGTGGATCCGCTGCAGCTCCGACACGAGCACGGCGCGGGCCTCGGGCATGCGGTGGGACACGTAATCGGCAAGGCCCTTCGCCAGGGGGGAAGCGCTGTCCACGCCGACGATTCTCGCACAGGGCCCACGGGCGGAGCCAGCCGGCGAGGTAGACTCCGGCCATGGTGCGCGATGCCCCCCCGGCCGGACCCCGCAACGCGGTGGTCCTGCTCCTCGACAGCCTGAACCGTCACCTGCTCGGATGCTATGGCGGCTCGGAGTTCGACACCCCACAGATCGATCGGCTGGCGGCGCGCGCCCTGCGCTTCGAGCGCCACTACGCAGGCTCCCTTCCCTGCATGCCCGCCCGGCACGACATCCTCTGCGGCGCCCTCGACTTCCTCTGGAAGCCCTGGGGCTCCATCGAGATCTGGGAGCGGCCGCTCACCGCCGCCCTGCGCCAGGCCGGCGTGGTCTCGATGCTGATCTCCGATCACCCCCACCTGTTCGAGACCGGCGGCGAGAACTACCACACCGACTTCAACGCCTGGCAGTACGAGCGGGGTCACGAAGGAGACCCGTGGAAGACACGGCCCGATCCGAGCTGGGCCGGTGCACCGCTCTTCGGCCGGGGACACGTGCCCTACGACGACTCCCGGGGCTGGTTTCGGGGCGAGGCCGACTTCCCTGGCCCCCGCACCATGGCCGCCGCTGAACGCTGGCTCGACGAGAACGCCGGCCACCACGATCGCTTCCTGCTCTTCGTCGACGAGTTCGATCCCCACGAGCCCTTCGACACTCCCGAGCCCTGGGCCTCGCGCTACGACCCGGACTGGCAGGGGGCCCACCTGATCTGGCCTCCCTACACGGAGGGCGGAGTCTCCGGGGGGGTCCTCGATCCACGACAGGCCCGGCAGCTCCGGGCCTGCTACGGCGCCAAGCTCTCCATGATCGACGCCTGGCTGGGGCGGGTTCTCGACGCCCTCGACCGCCATGGGCTGTGGGAGGATACCGCGGTGGTGCTCTGCACCGATCACGGGCACTACCTGGGCGAGAAGGACATCTTCGGGAAGCCCGCGGTGCCGGTCTACGAGCCGATGGGTCACGTTCCGCTGCTGATCGCCTGGCCGGGACAGACGCCCCGCGCGATCGACGCGCTGACCACCAGCGTCGATCTGTGCGCGACGCTGGTCGATCTCTTCGGCGCACAGCTCGAGCACCGCACCCACGGGCGCTCACTGCTGCCGCTCATCCGAGGCGAGACCCATCGCGTGCGAGACTGGGCACTCTCCGGCGTCTGGGGTCGCGAGGTCCACTGGATCGACGGGCGCACCAAGTATGCGCGGGGTCCGGCCGGGGAGAACGAGCCGTTGTCGATGTGGTCCAATCGCTGGTCCACCATGCCGATCCACGCGCTTCCCCAGCTGCGCCTGCCGCTCCCCGACGAGCGGGCGACCCTGGATCGCATGCCGGGCTCGAAGGTGCCGGTCCTGCGCCAGCCCTTCGCGGCGGGGGACCGGCTGCCCTACTGGGCGGCGGGAGCGCGGAGCCGCAACGTGCTGTTCGATCTCGCCGACGATCCCCTCGAGGAGCGCGATCTCGCGGGGACGAAGAGCGAGGGAGACGCCGCCGAGGCGCTGCGCGCGGCACTGCTGGAGATGGAGGCCCCCGAGGAGCAGCTCGTCCGGCTGGGGCTGGCGTGAGGCGGGGGAGCGTGCGCGGGAGACGGCCGCGAGACTGCGCGGCGACGCTCGGCCTCGTCCTGGCAATGGGACTGGGCTCCTGCCGTCTGGAGGCCGAAGGCGACGTTGCTCCCGCCCCCGAGCGGGTCGATCTCGCCGCCGCCGAGAGCCAGGTCTTCTCCCAGCATGGCGAGGACGGCGTGATCGAGAGGATCTTCGAGATCATCGAGCCGACCCGACGCTTCGTGGTGGAGTTCGGGGCCCACGATGGCATCCAGAACAGCAACGCGCGCAACCTGATCCTGAACCACGGCTGGGACGCCTTCCTCATCGAAGGCCACCCGGGGCGTGCCCGGAAGCTGGCCCGGAACTACGCCGACCACCCCGGCGTCACGACTCAGCATGCCTGGGTGTTCCCTGGAAACATCGAGATCCTCTTCGAGGAGAACCGCGTTCCCGAGGATCTCGATCTGCTGGTGATCGACATCGACAGCAACGACTACTACGTCTGGCGCGCCATCCAGGGGTTCCGGCCCAAGGCGGTGATGATCGAGAGCAACGTGATGTTCGCGCCGCCCCGGAAGATGGTGATCGACTTCCATCCGATGAACTACTGGGACGGCACCTGGTACCATGGGGCCAGTCTCCAGTCCTACTACGAGCTGGCCAAGAAGAAGGGCTACGAGCTGATCCACTGCATGAGCTACGGGCCGAACGCGTTCTTCGTCGACGCGCGCTACTACGATCGCTTCGGAATCTCCGACAATTCTCCCGAGGCGATGTTCACGATGTGGAAGCTCTCCCCCGAGT
>JBDLIK010000171.1:0-7012 GCA_039714895.1 Myxococcota bacterium
GCCTGCGCGCGCTTTCCCCCGCTCTCGTACCAGCGGGTCCAGACTCCGTCGCGCTGCCCCTCGTGGAAGTGGCCGAACTCGCGGAAGCTTCCGTTCGGGTGCCAGGCGGCGTAGGAGCCGTGGCGCACGGCCGGCAGCCCGGAGGGCTGGCGTTCGCACCAGCGCTCGTGGCCCACGGGCGGTGCCGCGCCACGCTCTCGTGCGCCATCCGGGCACACGAAGGCGTCCATCACCGGGAAGCCGCTCTCCGGGTCGTAGCCCGCCGGGAGGGGTGCAGCGGAGGGCGCGGCCTCGCCTCCTCCGGAGAGGTCGCGCAGCTGATCCAGCATCTGCTCGAGCTCTGCGGGATCGGCACCCTCTGCCTGGCCCATCTGCGCCAGCAGCTGGAGGGCGGCGGCATCGTTGCCGGCGCCCAGCTGAGCGCCGAGGGCGGAGAGCTGCCCGAGCTCCGAGTCGCTGCGCAGCATGGGGACCGCGGGGAGCGCGTAGAGGATGATCCCCAGGGCGAGCCCCAGCTTGCTGGGCGCGGTGAAGCCGTCGTGGAACGCGATGTAGAGGTAGGCGAAGGGCCCGACCAGGGGAAGGAAGACGGCGAGCCCCACCCAGCCCGACAGCCCGCGGTTCGTGGCGGTGTTCCAGAGCAGGCGGCCGAAGTACACGGAGGCCCAGAGGCTCCAGCCGAGCACCAGGGCGACGCCCACCAGCGGCGACAGCACGGGCGCGAGCAGGGCGCCCGTCAAGATCACCGCCACCAGCGATAGCATCAGCACGAGCAGCTGCACCATGGAGCCGTCGCCGGACTTGACCACCGGGTAGATCTGGAGGAGGGGGACCCAGGCCAGCCAGGCCGCCGGCAGGTCCTGCTTGTCCGCGATGACCTCGATCGTGTAACAGAACAGCAGCTGGATGAAGACCGCGAAGACCACGAAGCCGACGAGGTACTGAAGCAGGAGGCCCATGAGGGCGGTCGGATTCTCCATGATGTCTCCCAATGATCGGTGCCCTCCTATCGGACGTCCGACGGTTGGCTTTGAACGGTTGGGGCCGAGCGTCTGCGGGTCCTGATCGCCGGCTGTGGCTACGTGGGCAGTGCCCTCGGCGTGCGGCTGGCGGCAGGGGGTGCGCAGGTCTTCGGGCTGCGCCGGCGTCCGATGGGCCTTCCCGAGGGCGTGGAGCCCGTGGCCGCCGACCTCACCGATCCAGCCTCCCTGGCGGCGCTCCCCTCCGATCTGGATCTGGTCTACTACGCCGCGAGCGCCGGAGCCCGGGACCCGGAGGCGGCCCGGCGCGCCTATGTGCACGGCGTCTCGGGGCTCCTCGAAGCCCTGGTCCGGGGGCCCGGGCCGCGCCGGTTCTTCTTCGTCTCGAGCACCGGCGTCTACGGCCAGGAGCGTGGCGAGTGGGTGGACGAATCCTCTCCCACCGCACCCGCGCATCCGGCGGGACTCTCACTGCTGGAGGGTGAGCGCCTCTCGCTCTCGTCGCCGTTCCCGGCGACGGTGGTGCGCTTCGGTGGGATCTACGGTCCCGGCCGGACGATGCTCCTCGAACGGGTACGGGACGGGCGCGCCCGCTGGCGTCCCGGACACCATACGAACCGCATCCACCGCGAGGACTGCGCGGGGGTGCTCCACTGGCTCGCCAGCGTCGAGCGGCCGGCTCCCATCTACCTGGGGGTGGACGACGAGCCGGCTCTCGAGCGAGACGTGCTGAGCTGGCTGGCCCGCCAGCTCGGGGCCCAGGAACCGGCAGCCGCGCCGGAGGAAGAGGGCTCGGGGAGAGCGCGCGGCTCCAAGCGCTGTCGCAACCGGCGGCTGCGGGAGGCTGGCTACCGCTTCCGTTACCCCACGTTCCGGGAGGGGTACGCGGAGCTCCTGTCGGCACCGCCCCCCGCCCGCCGCGCTTCGCCTGCCTGATCGGGCTCCTTCGGCAAGGAACCGCCCGCGCGTGACGCACTTGCGCCGGCCCCCGGGTGGGTGGTACCCGCCCCTGGAATGCGTCCCCTCCTGATCGTGAAGACCGGGCAGGCCCTGCCGCGCACCCGGGAACGCTGCGGCGACTTCGAGCACTGGATCGCATCGGCCATGGGATGGGCTCTCGATCGCTTCCTCGTGGCCCCGGTCCACGAAGGGGCGCGGCTTCCCGACCCGGCGTCGGTCTCCGGGGTGATCGTGACGGGGTCCCCCGCCATGGTGAGCGATCGCGAGGCCTGGAGCGTGGAGGCCGGCGGCTGGCTCGCCTCGGCCGTGTCCCTCGGAAGTCCGGTGTTCGGCATCTGCTACGGCCATCAGCTGCTGGCCGAGGCCCTGGGCGGATCGGTCGGGAAGAGCCCCGTGGGTCGGGAGATCGGAACGGTGGAGGTGGAGCGTCTCGACGACGCCGGGGCCGACCCGCTGTTCGGGGCAGTCCCCGAGCGCTTCGAGGTGCACGTCACGCACGTCGAATCCGTGCTGTCGCTTCCACCCGGCGCGCGTCGCCTGGCGGGGAACGCCGCGGACCCCCACCACGCCGTCGCCTTCGCATCGCGCGCGTGGGGAGTGCAGTTCCATCCCGAGTTCGATGGCGAGGTGATGCGGGGCTATCTCGATGAGCGCGGCGAGGTGCTGGCCTCGGAGGGACTCGATCCGGACGGGCTGCGACGCAACGTCCGGGAGTGTCCCGACTCCCGCGCCCTGCTGCAGCGCTTCGGCACCCTCGTCGAATCCTGGGAAGAGTGATGACTACGGGCTTCCGCCAGCCCGCAAGCGCCGAAGGCGCGCGCAGCGAGCCGGAGGCGAGCGAAGCTGTGGTGTCTGCGGGCTTCGCCCGCAGACGGACCCACAACTTGCTAGAGGGCCTGGCGGGGCCGTAGGCTCGGGCGGCGCGGTGCCTGGGAGCCCACGGTCGCGCGCCGGGGGCGGTGGCGCGATCGGGCCGCGAGAACCCCCGTGCGGTCGAGGGCCTCCCGAACCAGGCGCTGTACGTCGGGCTCGACGAAGAACGAGACGTGGCTGCCCTGGTACCACTGCACCCGGGGGCGCCCCCAGTGCACCCAGAGGTCGTGGGCCTGTTGGGGGGGCGCCAGCCGATCGGCCACGCCCGCGAACATGAAACGTCGTTCCCAGGGCACCCGCGCGGGCATCGCCAGCGGCGAGACCACCCGGAGCAGTTCGCCCACCTCGTTCCAGTCGAAGCCGAACCGTTCCGCAGCCCGGAGCAACAGACCCGGCGCGTTGGCCCGGGCGAGGCCCACGAAGCAGGAGGCTGGGATCCCTGCCACCACGCAGTCGAGCCCTGCCTCGAGCGCGGCGACCAGCGCCGCGGTGTAGCCACCCAGCGAGAGTCCGTACAGGGCCACCGCCGGCGCGCCCTCGTCGCGCAGCCAGTGGATGAGCCGGCGGGTGTCCCAGACGGCCTGGGTCTGGGCGTGCACCGTATCGAGGAAGTCCCCCGTCAGGAAGCCGTCGCCGCCCCGGCGTCCCACCCGGCGGGGGCCGTGGAAGGGCAGCACGGGGATTGCGACGTTGAGTCCCAGCTCTTCGTGGAGCCACCCGGCCCGGAAGCCGGTGAGGTCCACGGTCGCGTTGCCCATGCGGTAGCCGGGGATGCAGACCACCCACGGCCGTTCGGCACCCTCGTGGCGCAGCAGCCGGGCGTGGGCGGTGCGGTTGGGTCGATAGCCGATCCAACGCTGGCGCCCGGGCTCGCCGGGGTGGGGGACGAAGCCACTCTCGAACGAGAGCTGCTCGTACGCGAAGCCTCCGGCCCGTTCCTGTTGCCTCCGGACCCGGCGCAGGGGCGGCGGCGTCCGATGGTAGAGGGAGGGGCGCGCGAGCCAGCCCCGCTCCCGATACAGGTCCCGAGCCTCCGAGATCTCCTGCTGGATGCGGCCCCGCTCCCGGGCCGCGATCAGGTTCATGCTGACGACCTCGGTGGCCAGGAAGAACTCGTCCGCCGCAACCTTGGCGGCGAGCCGGAGGCTGAAGTCGGGTCGGGGCAGCTTGGACCCGCCCGGGCCCTCGGGGGCGCTCATCCAGCGCATTCCGAAGAACCAGGGGAGTGCGAGAGACCGCACCGCCATCCCAACGCCGTCGCCCACCGTGCGAATCACGAGCCACCCCCCTTGACGCTACGCGGCGATCCAGGGGGGTGGGATCCGCGCTCAACCCAGTGCCTTTTCGGCGGTCGGTCCGGGGGGCTTGACCGGTCCCGCCAGCGGAGTCGACGGTTTCTAGTAGAGTTTCCAGAAGCCCGCCAGCTCCGAGGCAACGCCGGCGAGGGTGTGACGCGAGCCCCCGCGGCATTCGACGCAGCGCGTTGCCGGTTTGTC
The DNA here is from genome assembly GCA_039714895.1 of Myxococcota bacterium. GTDB lineage: Bacteria > Myxococcota_A > UBA9160 > UBA9160 > DASRUS01 > JBDLIK01. The sequence continues at coordinate 4,310 of JBDLIK010000171.1, forward strand.
TTCGGGCCTGGAACCCGTTCTAATTTCCGCACCGGGGGCCCGCGCGAAGCGGGTCGTGGAGGAGCCATGGCAGCGGACTCCGATCTGGGGGCACGGCTCGGAGCCCTCGAGCGGCGGCTCGGAGCCGTCGAGGATGTGGAGGCGATCCGCCGGCTCAAGGCCCGCTACGGCGAGCTGGTGGACGACCGCTACCTCCGGGGCACGGCCCGGCCCGCCGAGGAGCTCGCACCCCGGGCGCGAGAGATCGCGCGGCTCTTCACCGAGGATGCGCTCTGGGACGGGGGACGGGTCCTGGGCAGCTGCCGGGGGCGGGCCGAGATCGAGGCCCGCATGGCCGAGCCCACCCTCCGCTTCTCCCGGCACTACTTCGTCAAGCCCCACATCGAGGTGGACGGCCCCCGAGGCCGGGGCCGTTGGGACCTGCTCGCACCCTGCACGACCCGGGACGGGCGTCCCCACTGGATGGCGGGGGTGGAGGACGACGAGTACGAGAAGGTGGATGGGGTCTGGCTCCACGCAGCGATGAAGCTCCGGGTCGTGTTCCTCGCCCCCCACGAGACGGGCTGGGGGAGCCCCGCGAGCTGAGCTCCTCTCAGGCGTCGCGGGAGGCGAGATCCCGGGGGTAGCTCCGTGCGCCCAGCCAGAAGAACAGGCCCGCCAGCCCCCCCATCAGGCTCACCGAGAGCAGCGAGTAGCGAATGGCCTCGGCTCCGAAGCGCGGCGCGAGCAGGTCGTTCAGGAACCCCACGACCAGCGGCCCCAGCCCCAGCCCCACCAGATTCAGGATGAACAGCAGCAGCGCCGAGGCCAGGGCGCGCATGCGCACCTTCACCAGGTTCTGGGGGACCGACCACAGGGGTCCCACGTACATGGCGCCCAGCAGGTAGAAGGGTGCGAACGCCGCCAGGGCCAGGGTGCGATCGTCGAGCAGCAGGAAGGGGATCGCGAACGGGACCCCGGCCACCGAGACGATGGCGGGCAGCCAAAGCGCCCAGCGCACGTCCCGCTTGGCCAGGTGGTCGGTGAGGCGACCCCCGAGATAGGCCCCGAGTCCACCCCCCAGACCGGTGATGAGCCCGACCCAGAGGCCGATCTCCCCACTCTGCATTCCGTGGACCCGCCCCAGGAAGGCGGGTCCCCAGGCGAGCATCGCGTAGCCGGTGAGCGACTGGCAGGAGGCAGCCAGCACCAGGAGCACGAAGGAGCGCCGCGCCAGCAGGAAGCGCGCGACCTCGGCGAGCTCCAGGCTACGGGTGTCCACGGGGCCGTGCTCGGAGAGTCCGCGGGGGGGCTCCCGCACCGTGAAGCGGACCAGCAGGGCGAGCGGAATCCCCGGCAGGCCCACCACGATGAAGGCGGTGCGCCAGTCGAAGGCCTGGTTGAGCCAGCCGCCGGCGAGGTAGCCGAGCATCACGCCCAGGTAGATCCCCATGGCGTAGATGGACAGTGCGGTGGCCCGTCGCTCGGGGGGGAAGTAGTCGGAGATGAGGGAGTGGGACGGTGGGCTCCCCGCCGCCTCGCCGACCCCCACGCCCACCCGGGCCAGCGCCAGCTGGGCGAAGCTCTGGGTGAGCCCCGAGAGCGCCGTCATCCCGCTCCACACAGCCAGTCCCAGGGAGATGATGAGACGCCGGGAGCCCCGGTCGGCCCAGCGCGCGATGGGGATGCCGGCCAGGGTGTAGAAGAGGGCGAACGCCAGGCCCGAGAGCAGCCCGAGCGCGGTGTCCGAAACCTGGAGGTCCCGCTTGATGTCCTCGAGCAGGATGGCCAGGACCTGGCGGTCCACGAAGTTCATCACGTAGACCAGGAGCAGCACGCCGAGCACGTAGTTTGCGTAGGCCCGGCTGACGGGCCTCGCGGAAGGATCCCCCGGCCCCTCGGAGGTCGGGTCTCCGGGTCCCGCTCCCACCTAGCGCCCCGTCTGCGCCAGTTTGCCGAGACGCTCGAGGAAGCCCTGCACCTCCTCGGGCCCGCGCACGAAGCGGGCGAGCGGGAAGCCGGCGTGGCTGGCGCCCGCCTGGGCCAGCTTCGGGAGCTCCGCCAGGGTGCGATCGAGGTCCACACCGCCCGAGGCGCTGCGGGCCCCGGGGACACTCACCCGGACGGCGAGGGCGGCAGGGTCGCGTCCCACGTTCCGGAACGCCTGGCCGATGCGGGCCACGCCCGCCGCGACCTGCGCGGGCTCCGCGCTCATCGGCATCCAGCCATGGCCGAGCTCGGCGATCCGCGCGGGGTTCGCTCCGCTCGCAGCCACCCCGAACCAGATCGGGATCCCCCCGGCCTGGACCGGGCGGGGCAGGCACCGGAGCTCCTCGAAGCGAATCGTGGGGGACTCGAAGCGGGCGGGTGCATCGCGCCAGAGCGCGCGGCAGGCCCGCAGGGTGTCGTCGAGTCGCGCCCCACGGCCTTCGAAGGGAACCCCGCCCGCCTCGAACTCCTCGCGTTGCCAGCCGAGGCCCACGCCCAGGTCCAGGCGACCTGCGGAGAGCACGTCCAGAGTGGCCGCGGTCTTGGCGAGCAGCAGGGCCGGCCGCAGGGTCGCGATGAGCACCCCGGTCGCCAGCCGGATCCGCCGCGTGGCCCCGGCGATGGTGGCGAGCGCCGTGAGTGGCTCGAGCCAGGGCTCGTCGGGGGGCAGCGGGAAGCGGCCGTAGGGATAGCGGTCCGTGCGCGGACCGATCGCCAGGTGGTCGGGCAGGGCGA
>JBDLIK010000172.1:0-6953 GCA_039714895.1 Myxococcota bacterium
TCCGAACCCGGCCTGCGATGGCCGCAGCCCGCTCAGTCCGGGGAGAGGGCTGCCAGGGCCAGATTCATGGCGAGCTGCATGTCGCCCTCCACCTGGATCTGGCCTCCCATGAAGGCGTTCTGGGGGTCGAGGCGGCCCGCGCGAAGCTCGGCGTAGGTCTCCGGGGCCACCCGGATCGTGGTGTCGGGCTCCTCGGGCATGGCGCCGTCGCCGAAGCGGGTGAGCAAGGAGAAGCCCTGCGCTCCGGTCACCTCGAAGCGCAGGCAGCCGCGGATGCCCGCCAGCAGCTTCACCCGCGCTTCGGTGAGCTTCAGCTCTCCCGCCAGGCCCGTCAGTGCCCCGAGCATCGAGAGCGCCGAGTCTCCCGCTTCCCGGGCGAGGTTCTCGAAGCCCACGCGATCCTGGACCACGGTGAGGAAGGGAGTGTGGGCGGGAGCGTCGTCCGCGGACATGACGCCCTCCGACACGTTCAGATGGAAGGTGGTGCTGACCTCGCCGCGCACCTCCACAGCGATGGTGGCGTTCACAGCGCGCATCCCCTCGAGCTCCCGGCGGGACGACTCGACCAGGCGTTCCTGTTCGAGGAGCGCCCGGTTCCACTGCTCCGGAAGCTGCTCGGCGTAGAAACTCCTGGGGTCGGGCGCGTCGCCCATCAGCGCTTCCTCTGGTAGCGGTTCACCGCGGCCAGGTGCTCCCGGTAGGTCCGGGAGAACTGGTGCGTTCCGTCGTTGCGGGAGACGAAGTAGAGGTACTCGCTCTTCGCCGGCTCGAGCACGGCACGCAGCGCATCGGCGCCGGGGCTGGCGATGGGGCCGGGGGGCAGGGCGGAGATGCGGTAGGTGTTGTAGGGGTTCTGCTCGTCCTCGAGATGGACACGCCGCAGGTTCCCGTCGAAGTCCGGGATCCCGTAGATCGTGGTCGGATCCGATTCCAGGCGCATGCGCCGGGACAGACGATTCAGGAAGACGGCGGCGATGAGCGCTCGCTCTCCGTCGGCGCCCGTCTCCTTCTCGACGATCGAGGCCAGGGTCACCACCTCCTGCATCGAACGGCCCTGGTCACGGGCCAGTGGCTCGAGCTCCCGCCACTGCTCGAGGAATTGCCCGACCAGGGCCTCCAGGATTGCACGGGCGGGCAGGCCCCGGGCGAGCTGGTAGGTCTCCGGAAAGAGGTACCCCTCGAGAGAACCCCCCTCCACGCCGAGCCTGCCCGCCAGCCCGGGATCCCGGACCAGCTCCAGGAGCTCGGTCTCGTCCGCCAGCCCCAGCTCTTGCAGTCTCCCGGCAATCTGGGAGGCATTCCAGCCCTCGGGAATCGACACCTCGTAGGTGCGGACCCGGCCTTCCACCAGGCGGGTCAGGATCTCGTTCGCGGGGAGCCCCGGCGAGAGATCGTACTCCCCGGCCCTCAGCTCCGAGGCCACCCCCCGCCAGCGCCCCAGCCACTCGAGCGCCCGGGCGCTTCGCACCAGACCGGCGCCCTCGAGGTCCCGGGCCACCGAGCCGAGGGAGGAGCCCGGTGCGATCCGGAACTCCAGGGTGGGGCCGCCCGCGCCGGGGGGCGAGAAGGCCCAGAGGGACAGGGCTGCCCCCGCCCCGGTGAGCACCGCGAGCACTCCGAACAGCACCGCGAGAGCCCTCACTCCGGCCGATCCTCGTGCTCGCGCCTCGCCAGGTAGGTGCGCAGCAGGATGGTGGCGGCCACCGAGTCGACGACCTTCCGGCTGCTGCGCGTGCTGTGACCGGTCTCCCGCAGGGCACGCTCCGCCTCCAGCGTGGTCCAACGCTCGTCGAGCAGCTCGACGGGCAGCTGGGTGACCTCCTCGAGCCGACGTGCGAACGCCCGGGCCCGCTCGGCCTCGGGACCCAGCCGTCCGCTCATGTGGATGGGCAGACCGACCACGATCTCTCCCACGTCCCGTTCCGTCGAGAAGTCGCGCAGCCAACGCAGATCGGCTTCCAGACCCTTTCGGTCCAGCGCGCCCGCCGGCATGGCAATGCCCCCCGAGGCATCGGTGAGCGCCAATCCGATGCGGCGTTGACCCAGATCGAGTCCCAGAACCCGCACCCCCGTACGCTATCCGGGACCGTCCGGCTGCGCCGCCGTGGCGGTCTGGCTCCGGCGCAGAGCCGTCTGCGCCGCCCGGCGCAGACCGGCGTCACCCTCTCCGACCACCCTCTGCAGAGAGGCCTGAGCGAGATCCCCCGGCAGGTTCCCGAGGGCTGCCACCGCGGCCAGCTTGAGCTCGCGGAGCTTCGAGCGGCCAAAGAGCTTGCGACGCTCGAGGATCCGCGCCAGCGCGGGGGCTCCCTCGGCGCGTCCCAGCCGCCCCAGAGCCCGAATCGCCTCCCGGGCCCGCTCGAGATCTCCCGCCTCGACGTCCCGCTGGAGCCGCTCGGCGAGGGGCGCCACCGCCCTCGGGCGCCCGCTCGATCCCAGCGCCTGGACTGCCAGAACCTGGACGTCCCGCTCGGGGCTGTCGAGTGCGCGCAGCACCGCCTGCAGGGAGGCGGGGCCGGTGATGCGCGCCAGCGCCAGCACCGCCTCCTTGCGCAACAGCGGATCGCTCGCGGCCACCAGGTCCTCCAGCCACTCCACGGCCCGGGGGTGCTGGAGCTCGCCGCACAGCCGCACGGCGTTGCGGGCCCGACGCCGGTCGGCGCTCCCAATCCACTCGAGCAGGGGCTGGGCGGCATCCTCTCCCAGGGCCAGCAGCACGGAGCGCAAGCGCTCACGCCGCTCCGAATCCTCGCAACGGTCGAGCTCGTCGAGGAGCGCGGGCACCAGACGCTCGCCGCTCTGCACGAGGATCCGGGTCGCCTCGACGCTCGCGCCGGAATCGTCGGAGCACGCCCGATCCAGCAGATCGGCGAGGATCGGACCCTCCAGCAGTCGTCGAAGGGTGGTGAGGGCGACCTCCAGGTGATGTGCGTTGCGCTTGGCTTCGCCGCTTGCGTGCGCGCTCACGACGCGTACCGCCCGCAGGGCCTCCTCCGCTCGCCCGCTCCCGGCAGCCTGCTGGGCCGCCGTCAGGATCCGATCGGCCAGGCGCGCGTAGCCGGAGTTCTCCTCACACTCCTCGAACTCTGCGAGCAGAGCCCCGAACGGAGTCTCCTCCGCTGCGAATCCCAGCTCGACCGACTCCGCTCCCGGCGGGCGCTGACGGTCCAGCGCGGGCTCCGCCGGAGGGTGTGGGCTCTGCGGCCGGAGCTCGATCCCTCCGACGATCCGACGACCGAGCGCTCGGACGGTTCCGCCGGCACGTTCGAGCGCCGCCGGCTCCATGACCATCACCTGCACGAAGGCTGCGAACGCCTCGGCGTCCAGCGGCGGCTCGAGGCGCACCGCGCGCAGCCCCCGGGCCAAGAGCTCCCGGGCCACCTCGTCCAGGATCTCCGGTGCCAGGCTGCCCCCTGCGCAGGGGAAGCTGCTTCCCTCCAGCTCGAGGTCGAGCGCGCCGTGACGGTCGATCTCACCCTGGAAGGCCTGGAGGGTGCGCCGGAAGGACTCGGACAGCGTCTCGTGTCCGATCGGGTAGTAGCGGCAGGCCCGGAGCAGCCGACCGAGCTCGACGAGCAGGCTCGCGACGTCCGGTCCGCTGCGGCGGTCCTCGGCTGTGCCCTCGGGCTGGCTCATCGGCGATCGCGGGGGATGGCCCCGCCTCCTTTCTTGCTGGATCGGCAGATCCCGTCGGACCCTTGATCGAAGTCAGGAGAATTCGGTTTTCGTTTCCGGCGGTTGCACCCCTGCGGGCGACCCCGGCCGGTCTGATGCATACTGCTGCCGGGGTGGCTGGCCCCCTCACCGGCCCCCGAGCCCGTGACCGAGTCTCCTCCGCGGTCCCGAGCGGAAACGTCATAGCAGTACCTGAACGCACGAGGAATGGATCCCCGCGGGGCCTCTCCGGCGCGGTCGCGACCGGCTTGGGGGTGGGCTACGCGCCGCTCGCGCCGGGCACCTTCGGCTCCGCCCTCGGTGTGCTGGCGTTTCTGCCCTTCCTGGCGCTGCCGTTCTGGACCTTCGTGGCCACCTGGGTCGGGCTGACGGCCCTCGGGACCTGGGCGGCCGGGGCCACCCAGGAGATCACCGGCGTTCCGGACGACGGGCGCATCGTGGTGGACGAGATCTCCGGGCAGCTCCTCACCCTCTCGCCGCTGCTGCTGCTGCCCGAGGTCGGCCTCCTCACCCTGGTCTTCTTCCTCGTGACCGGATTCGTCGCATTCAGGGTGTTGGATATCTGGAAGCCGGGGCCCGTGGGCTGGGCGGAGCGGTCGCTGGCGGGAGGTGTGGGTGTGATGGCCGACGACGTGGTGGCCGGCGCCATCGGAGCGCTGCTGCTGGGAGGTTGCCTCGCCGCGGGCGGTCAGCTCGGCGCTCAGGTCGGCTGGTTTGCAGGGGCCGCGCTCGGGGGACCCCTGCTGGCATGAAGGCCGAGGTCCTCACCATCGGCGACGAGCTCCTGCGGGGGGAGATCGTCGACTCCAACAAGTCCTTTCTCTCCGAGCGGCTGCTGAGCCTGGAGATCGAGACGCGCTGGCACACCTCCGTCGCCGACGATCCCGGGGACATGAGCGAGGCCTTCCAGCGGGCCGCAGCGCGGAGCGAGGTGGTGCTGGTGTCCGGGGGCCTCGGACCGACGCGTGACGATCTGACGATCGAGGTGCTGGCGGAGGCCTTCGGGCGCAAGCTCGTGCTCCACGAGCCCTCCCTGGCAGCGATTCGGGCCTTCTTCCAGCGCTTCGGCCGCGAGATGGCGCCGAACAATGCCAAGCAGGCCTACCTGCCCGAGGGAGGCGAGGTGCTTCCCAACCCCGTCGGCACGGCGCCGGGCTGTCTTCTCGAGCAGGATCGTACGCTCTTCTTCTGCATGCCCGGCGTGCCCCGCGAGCTCCGGCTCATGATGGAAGAGCAGGTCCTGCCGCGCCTCGCCGCGCGCCACCGGGGTGGAGCCGTGGTGCGGGCCCGCCTGCTGCGAACGTTCGGCATGGGGGAGTCCAACCTCGACGAGATGCTCGGGGACGTGGCCGGTGACGACGTGACCCTGGGCTTCCGCACTGCCTTCCCGGACAACTACGTGCGCCCGGTCGCTCGCGGCGCAAGCCGGGAGGAGGCGGAGGAGCGGCTCGCCCGCGCCTGCCAGGCGATCCGTGAGCGCCTGGGCCCGCTGGTCTATGGCGAGGGCGAGCAGACCCTGGAGGATGCCACCGGCGCCCTGCTGCGGCGCAGCGGCCGCAGCGTGGCCGTGGCGGAGTCCTGCACCGGGGGGCTCCTCGCCCAGCGCTTCACGTCGGTACCCGGCGCCTCGGACTACTTCCTGGGAGGTGTGGTGGCCTATGCGAACGACGCGAAGGCCTCCCTGCTCGGGGTCTCGCCGGAGCTGCTGGAAGCCCACGGAGCGGTCTCGGAGCCGGTGGCTCGAGCCATGGCCGAAGGAGTGCGCGAACGCCTCGGAGCCGACTACGGCCTCTCCACCACGGGCATCTCGGGGCCCACCGGCGCGAGCTCCGCGAAGCCCGTCGGCCTCGTGCACGTGGCCCTGGCCGGGCCGGAAGGAACGGAGGCGGGCGAGTTCGTGTTTCCCGTCGAGCGGGAGAGCCATCGCCAGATCACGTCTTCGGTGTGTCTCGACTGGGTGCGGCGGACCCTGCTCGGCGTCGAGCGAACCGCTCCGCGCTATCTCCGGAGGGGCTCATGAGATGTCGATCCGAGCCTTCCTGGCGGTGGATCTCGATGAACGATCCCGCCGTGCCGCGGCCCGGGTCGCGGAGGCGCTCGAAGGCGCGGAGGGCGTCCGCTTCCTGCGCCCGGAGAGCTATCACGTGACCCTGCGCTTCCTCGGCAACCTGGAGCGCGAGCGGGTGGCGGCCCTGGCGTCGGGCGTGGCGGCCGTCCTCTCGAAGGCGGCTCCGTTCTCCCTGCGTCTCGGGGGGGTTCGGCTCTTTCCGGGTCCGCGTCGGCCCCGGGCGTTGGTTCTCGACCTCGCCCCGGAGGCGCCGCTTCTGGATCTCGCGGAGCTCGTGGAGGCGGCGGTGGTGCAGGCCGGCTTTCCCCCCGAGGATCGTCCCTTCCGCCCCCACCTGACCCTCGGTCGGTTCCTTCACCGCGGGCCGGGAGCGCTGGCTCCGGTCGCTCCCGCCGACGCGGACCTTCCGGTGGACCGGGTGGTCCTCTTCGAGAGCCGACTCTCCCGGCAGGGTGCCCGCTACCTGCCGCTCGAGCGCATGGCGCTCGGCGGATCCGTCTCCCCCGATCATCCAACGTCCAAAGGAGAAGAGCATGGCAAAGAGTGAACGACGCCCGGCTGTAGCGCGCGAGGAACGCGAGGACCACAAGCGCAAGGCGATCGACCTCGCGGTGTCCACGATCGAGAAGCAGTTCGGCAAGGGCGCCATCCTCATGATGACCGACGACGCGGTCGATCGCGAGATCGAGGCGATTCCCAGCGGCTCCGTGAGCCTGGACCTCGCCCTCGGTGTGGGCGGGTATCCGCGCGGCCGTGTGGTCGAGGTCTATGGCCCCGAGTCGAGTGGCAAGACCACGCTGGCACTGCATGCGGTGGCCGAGACGCAGAAGCAGGGGGGTGTGGCTGCCTTCGTGGACGCCGAGCACGCCCTCGATGTGGGCTACGCCCGGCGGCTCGGGGTACAGGTCGAGGACCTGCTGGTCTCCCAGCCCGACACCGGGGAGCAGGCTCTCGAGATCACGGATGTCCTGCTGCGCTCGGGCGCCATCGACCTGGTCGTCATCGACTCGGTCGCGGCGCTGGTGCCGCGGGCGGAGATCGAGGGCGAGATGGGGGATACCCACGTGGGCCTGCAGGCACGCCTCATGAGCCAGGCGCTGCGCAAGCTCACGGGCACGGTGTCGAAGTCCCACGCGACCGTGTACTTCATCAACCAGATCCGCATGAAGATCGGGGTCATGTTCGGGAATCCCGAGACCACGAGCGGAGG
>JBDLIK010000173.1:0-6937 GCA_039714895.1 Myxococcota bacterium
GGCGCTCGCCGGGTTCGACGCCGACCGCGCGGCGCTCGCCACTCGGCTGGGTCGGCTCGGGGCGTCCCGGATCTGCCCACCGGGCCAGCTGCAGACGCCTCCCCTGGGCTGGCACCACGATGGGCGCGGCGTCCTCGCACCGCTGGCGCGGATCACGGATCTGGAAGTCTGAGGTCTCCCCCGGGGGATCCGGGGCTCGGGGCGAGCGCCCGCGATTTACAGGACTACTTTAGTCCGATATGCTCGCGGCCCCGGAGGAGGGCTCCGCGGCCCTGGCGCCGAGCCGACCGTCTGCCGCTCCGGGGGGGAGCCCCTCGGATGCTTCGAATCAGCCGCCTCACCGACTACGGCATCGTGTTGCTGGCCCATCTCGCCAGCGACGGCGAGAGCTCTACCCACAATGCGCGGGAGCTCTCCGAGCGAGCGGACCTGCCGCTTCCGGCGGTGAGCAAGATCCTCAAGACCCTCACCCACGAGGGGCTGCTCGTCTCGCAACGCGGTGCCAAGGGCGGATACGGCCTGGCACGCGATGCGGGGGACATCTCGGTGGCCGAGATCATCTCGGCCCTCGAGGGCCCCATCGCACTCACCGAGTGCGTGCTGGGCCCGGGACACTGCGATCAGGAGGTCAGCTGCATGACGCGTCTTCCCTGGCAGCGCGTCAACGTCGCCGTCCAGGAAGCCCTGGCCCACGTGAGCCTGGCAGAGCTGGTGGCTCCCCAGAGCCCCGGCTGGATGGGCCTCCCGGCGAGCCCTGGCGCCGGTCGGGCCGAGTCGAAGGGCTAGGCATGTCGGATCCCATCGAGCAGCTGGCGAACCGCGACTACGAGTACGGCTTCGTCACCCCCATCGAGACCGAGCGCGCCCCCAAGGGCCTCTCGGAGGACACCGTCCGGCTCATCTCCAACAAGAAGAACGAGCCCGAGTGGCTGCTCGACTGGAGGCTGCGGGCCTACCAGCGTTTCCTCACGATGCTCGAGCAGGAGTCGGAGCCCAGCTGGGCGATGGTCCGCTATCCGCGCATCGACTACCAGGACATGTACTACTACGCGGCGCCCAAGCAGCAGAAGAAGCTCGAGAGCCTCGACGAGGTCGATCCGGAGCTGCTGCGTACCTACGAGAAGCTCGGCATCCCGCTGCAGGAGCAGAAGCTCCTCGCCGGGGTGGCGGTGGACGCCGTCTTCGACAGCGTCTCGGTCGCCACCACCTACAAGAAGGAGCTCGAGAAGCAGGGGATCATCTTCTGCTCGTTCTCCGAGGCGGTCGGGCGCTGTCCGGATCTGGTGCAGCGGTACCTGGGCTCAGTGGTGCCCTACTCCGACAACTTCTTCGCGACGCTCAACTCCGCGGTCTTCAGCGACGGATCCTTCGCCTACATCCCGAAGGGCGTGCGCTGCCCCATGGAGCTCTCCACCTACTTCCGCATCAACGCCCAGGAGACCGGCCAGTTCGAGCGCACCCTCATCGTCGCCGAGGAAGGAGCCTACGTCTCCTACCTCGAAGGCTGCACGGCGCCGATGCGCGACGAGAACCAGCTCCACGCCGCGGTGGTGGAGCTCGTCGCTCTCGACGATGCAGAGATCAAGTACTCCACCGTCCAGAACTGGTACCCGGGGGACAAGGACGGCAAGGGGGGGATCTACAACTTCGTCACCAAGCGCGGCAAGTGCCTGGGACGACGCTCCAAGATCTCCTGGACCCAGGTGGAGACCGGCTCCGCGATCACCTGGAAGTACCCGAGCTGCATCCTCCAGGGTGACGGCTCGGTGGGAGAGTTCTACTCGGTGGCGCTCACGGCCAACCATCAGCAGGCGGACACGGGGACGAAGATGATCCACCTGGGGAAGAACACCCGAAGCACGATCATCTCCAAGGGAATCTCGGCGGGTCACGGCCAGAACTCCTACCGGGGCCTGGTGCGCATCGGTCCCCGGGCGGCGGGGGCGCGCAACTACTCCCAATGCGACTCGCTGCTCCTCGGGGATCAGTGCGGCGCTCACACGTTCCCCTACCTCGAGGTCAAGAACGCGTCGGCCACCGTGGAGCACGAGGCGACCACCTCCAAGATCGGCGAGGACCAGCTCTTCTACTGCCGCCAGCGCGGGCTCTCCGAGGAGGACGCCATCTCGATGATCGTGAACGGGTTCTGCAAGCAGGTGTTCCGGGAGCTGCCCATGGAGTTCGCGGTGGAGGCGCAGAAGCTGCTCGGCGTGAGCCTGGAGGGAAGCGTCGGGTGAGCCAGCCCATCCTCGAGATCCGCAATCTGCACGCCCGGGCGGGCGAAGCCGAGATCCTCAAGGGGATCGATCTCACCCTCCTCCCCGGCGAGGTCCACGCGCTGATGGGCCCCAACGGCTCGGGCAAGAGCACCCTCGCCCATGTGCTCGCCGGCAAGCCCGGCTGCGAGATCACCCAAGGCGAGGTCCGCTTCGCGGGCCGCGACCTCGCGGCCCTCGCGCCCGAGGAGCGCGCACGGGAGGGAATCTTTCTCGCCTTCCAGTACCCGGTGGAGATCCCGGGGGTGCCGAACAACTACTTCCTGAAGGCCTCGACGAACGCCATCCGCTCCCACCGCGGCGAGCCCGAGCTCGACGCCATGGAGTTCCTGACGCTGCTCAAGGAGAAGGTGAAGCAGGTGCAAATGCCCGAGGGGCTCACCGGGCGCGCCATCAACGAGGGCTTCTCGGGGGGCGAGAAGAAGCGCAACGAGATCCTGCAGATGCTGCTGCTCGAGCCCCGGCTGGCCATCCTGGACGAGACCGACTCGGGTCTCGACATCGATGCCCTGCGCACGGTGGCCGAGGGCGTGAACCTGCTGCGTGGACCCCTTCGCTCGATGCTGGTCATCACCCACTACCAGCGCCTGCTCGACTACATCGTGCCCGACCAGGTGCACGTGCTCTCCGAGGGACGCATCGTGCGCTCGGGGGGCAAGGAGCTGGCCCACGAGCTCGAGCAGAAGGGCTACGGGTGGCTCGAGAAGGAGCCGCCGGGCGCGGGCGCATCGGCATGAACGATCTGGAGCGCGCTCGCGATCACTGGCTCGCGTCGGCCCTCGCCTTCGCCGCCGGCAGGCCGGCGGGGGAGCCCCCGTGGATCGAAACCCTCCGCGCGGAGGCGGCGGGAGAGCTGGCGGCGGCGGGCCTGCCCAGCCGGCGCCTCGAGGAGTGGCGCTACACGAACGTAACGCCCATCGCCCGGGGCGGGTTCGAGCCGGCGCCTCCCGGACACGCGGAGATCTCGCGCCCCGACGTCGAGGGGATCGCCTTCCCGGTGTTCGCCTGCAGCCTCTTCGTCTTCGTGAACGGCCGCTTCGAACCCGGCCTCTCGGCACCCTCGAGAGGGCCCGGTCTGCGGGTGGAGAGTCTGGCGCAGGCGCTCGCCAACGAGCCCGATTCCCTGGCTTCCCAGCTGGGACGGATCGGCGATCCCAAGGGCCACCCTTTCGCGGCGCTCAACACCGCCTTCCTGGAGGATGGAGCGGTGGTGTCCGTGCCCGCCGGCATCCGGGCCGAGCAGCCGATCCACCTGGTGTTCGTCTCGGCGGCGAACGGCACCCCGACGCTCTCCCAGCCCCGGGTGCTGGTGGTGGCGGAGCGCGGCAGCCAGGCGGTGGTGATCCAGGACCACGTCAGCCTCGGGCCCGGGCCCGGACTCACCAACGCAGTGACCGAGGTCCTGGTGGGGCCCGATGCGGGAGTCGATCTGGTGATCGTCCAGCGCGAGTCGGACGAGCAGCTCCACGTCTCGAACGTGGCGTGCCGGCAGGAGCGAAACAGTCGACTCTCGTGCCATACGCTCACCCTGGGCGGCGCCTGGGTGCGCAACGACCTCGCCAGCCTGCTGATGGAGGAGGGCGCCGAGACCCGGCTCGACGGCCTCTTCGTCGGCGCCGGAGATCAGCTCGTTGACAACCACACCCTGGTGGATCACGCCGCACCCCACTGCGCGAGCCAGGAGCTCTACAAGGGGATCCTGGGGGGGCGGGCGCGCGGCATCTTCCGAGGGCGCGTGGTGGTGCGCCCCGGCGCCCAGAAGACCGACGCGCGGCAGTCGAACCCCAACGTGCTGCTCTGTGACGGCGCCGAGATCGACACCAAGCCCCAGCTCGAGATCCACGCAGACGACGTGCGCTGCAGCCACGGCTCGAGCATCGGCTGTCTCGATCCCGAGGCGCTCTACTACCTGCGCAGCCGAGGCATCGGGGAGCGCTCCGCCCGCGAGCTGCTGACCCGCGGCTTCGCGGCCGAGATCCTGTCCCGCCTTCCTTCGGACGCCCTGGCCGACAGCCTGGGGGAGGTCCTGCCCGGGCGGCTGCGCAGCGCGGGAGGAGCGCCATGAGCCATCCTCTCGCCCCTCCCTACGACGTCACGCGGGTCCGCAAGGACTTCCCGATCCTGCAGACCGCCATGCGCGGCCATCCGCTCGTCTATCTGGACACCGCCTCGAGCGCCCAGAAGCCCCGTTGCGTGATCGATGCCATCGCAGAGCTCTACTCGCGCCACTACGCGAACATCCACCGGGGCCTCTACGAGCTCTCCGAGATCTCGACGCGCCTTCACGAGGAGGCCCGCGAGAAGGTGCGCGACCTGCTCGGTGCCGCCGAGGCGCGCGAGATCGTCTTCACCCGCAACGCCACCGAGGCCATCAACCTGGTGGCGGCGAGCTGGGGGCGCACCCACGTGGGCGAGGGGGACGAGGTGCTGATCACGGCGCTGGAGCACCACGCCGACCTGGTCCCCTGGCAGCAGCTCTGCCTCGAGAAGGGGGCCCGGCTGGTGGTGGCTCCGGTGGACGATTCCGGTGCGCTGATCCTCGAAGCCTTCGAGCAGCGCCTCGGACCGCGCACGAAGCTGGTGGCCACCACCCACGTCTCCAACGCCCTCGGGACGGTGACTCCGCTGGAAGAGATGGTCCGCCTCGCCCACACCAGGGGCATCCCGGTCCTGGTGGACGGCGCCCAGGCGGTGCCGCGCTTCCCGGTGGACGTCCGCGAGATCGGCTGCGACTTCTACGCCTTCTCGGGCCACAAGCTCTACGGCCCCACCGGCATCGGGGTCCTCTACGGGCGGGCCGAGATCCTCGAAGCCATGCCCCCCTACCAGACCGGCGGCAGCATGATCCGCTCGGTGAGCTTCGAGGAGACGAGCTTCGCCGAGATCCCCCTTCGCTTCGAGGCCGGCACGCCGGACATCGCGGGAGCCATCGGACTCGGAGCGGCCATCGACTACCTGCGCGGCATCGGCCTCGAGCGGATCGAACGCCACGAAGCCGAGCTGCTGGCCTTCGGCACGGAGCTCCTGGAAGAGATCCCCGAGGTGCGGATCATCGGCACGACCCCCCGCAAGACCGGAGTGATCTCCTTCCTGGTGGAAGGCGTGCACCCGCACGACGTCGGGACGATCCTCGACCGGGAAGGCGTGGCTGTCCGCGCCGGCCACCACTGCGCCCAGCCGCTGATGGATCGCTTCTCGGTGCCGGCCACGGTGCGGGCCTCCCTGGGGATCTACAACGATCGCGAAGATCTCGAGCGCCTCGCCGCCGGCATCCACAAGGTGGTGGAGATCTTCCGCTGATGTCGGACCTGCGCGAGCTCTACCAGACCATGATCCTCGACCATTACAAGAAGCCGAGGAACTTCGGCCGCCCCGCTGGGGCGGACCGGCAAGCCGTTGGCGACAACCCGCTGTGTGGCGACCGCATCACCGTCTACCTCGACATGGACGGCGAGGGAGCACTGAGAGACATCGGCTTCGAGGGCACCGGCTGCGCGATCTCCACCGCGGCCGCCTCGATGATGACCGAGCTCGTGAAGGGACGTCCCGTCGAGGAGATCCAGCAGATCTTCGAGCGCTTCCACGACGTGGTGACCGGAGCCCGGGAGCCCGACCTCGAGGCGCTGGGCAAGCTCGCCGTCTTCGCCGGGGTCAGCGAGTTCCCGTTGCGCGTCAAGTGCGCGACCCTGGCCTGGCACACCCTGCGCGCCGCCCTGGAAGGCGGCGAGGGAACCGTCACCACCGAGTAGCCTGGAGGGCACCATGACCGAAGCCGATCCCAGGGAGGCTCTGCGCCAGCGCGTCATCGCGCAGATCCAGACCTGCTACGACCCGGAGATCCCGGTCGACATCTGGGAGCTGGGGCTCATCTACGAGGTGGCCGTCCGCGAAGGCGGCGAGGTGGGCGTCCGCATGACGCTGACCTCCCCCATGTGCCCCGTGGCGGAGATCCTCCCCCCCGAGGTGGAAGCGAAGATCCGCATGGTGGAGGGCGTCGCAGACGTCCGTCTCGACCTGGTCTGGGAGCCACCCTGGAACCCGGACATGATGTCCGAGGCCGCCAAGCTCGAGCTGGGGATGGGCTAGCCGACAGATGAAGAAGGTCGCCTGGACCGTGTCCGCAGTCCTCGCGGCCTACGTGGTGCTGGCCCTGGGCTTGGATGCCGTCATCGGTGTCACGCAGCTGGCGCTCGAGCCTGGCCGCGCGGAGGGTGTACTGCGAACCTTCGACGACGAGGGCATGGCCCATGAGTCGCGCATGATCGTCATCGACGACGGCGAGACCACGTGGGTGCAGTCCGGCCACCACTTCCGCGGCTGGTACCACCGGCTTCTCCGCAACCCCGACGTGGAGCTGGTCCGCGGCGGAGAGGTGCTGCGCTACCGAGCGGTGCCCCTCGACACTCCTCGGGCCAAGGCGCACATGAAGGAGCTGCTGATCAAGCGTACCGGCACCTTCGGCTACTACGCGATCCGGACGGTGCTGCTCTTCGCGGAGGTCAAGCCCGTGCGCCTGGATCCGCGCTGAGCTGCGCCCCCGCCTGCGTATGCAGCGGCTTGGCCAGCAGCATCTGGACCACGCCGTTGGCGCGTTCGCGGAAGGCACCCTCGCAGTAGCTCAAATAGAAATCCCACATGCGCAGAAAGCGTTCCGGAAGGCC
>JBDLIK010000174.1:0-6930 GCA_039714895.1 Myxococcota bacterium
CAGGATCATGTTGCCCGTCTGGTTCCGCAGGTGGAAGCCAGGGAAAGGGGTCGTTGCGCCCGCACGGTAAACGCTCGCGATCGGGTCGTAGACCTTATCGAGGAATCCACGCCATGCGCCAGTCGACGTGTTCCCGAGCACGCCAACAACGTCTCCCGCTTCCTTCGCGATCTCCATCGGAATCGTCTGCGTGACGTCGATCCCTGCCGCCTGGAGAGCTTTCTCTACCGCGTCCACGCTGCCGGTCTTCGACCACGACGCACCACGGAAGCGGTTGAGTCCGATCTTCGCAAGGAACTGTGCGATCGGCACGTCGCCCGCACGACCCGCCATGCCCGCGAAGTCGTTGACGAGAGACGACACCAGGTTCGCCTGGATCACGCTCATGCCGCGGTCGCGAATCGCAGCCTCCACGGTGACCGCGGGATCGAGGTTGAAGAAGTTCTGTCCTTGCAGGTCCGGCATGTTCTGTGCGAAGAAGTCGTTGACGTCCGTCGTGAACTTGTCGCGCAGGTACTCACGCCTGCGGATCTGCGAACCGTCGCTGATTCGTGCTCTCTGGTTCATGAACTGGCGGAAGCTGTTCGACAATCGACGTCGGCGGATCTCTTCGCGCCCCTCTTTGGTGAGAATGCGCTCGGCGTAGTTCTCGATCAGGGCATCGTTCCGGGCCCCCGTCGCGATCTGCGCGTCCGTCGCGCCATCGACGATCTGGTTGAGATCCTTCGCGAATTCACGCTCCTCCACCTTCAGCAGGCTCGCCTTCCCCTCGCGAGCGTTTCGAATATCCACCTGGAACTGGTCCCGCACCGCATCGATCACGTCGTCCGGGCTCCCCCCGCTGCGCGCAACCGCTGCGGCCACCCGCTCGTCGACCAGACGACCAGCTTCCCGGCCGATCTCCTGCCCGATCTCCTCCGCGGTCTTCCGGACGTCGGTGCGGAAGAACCGGAATCCTGCCCGGGTCGCCTCCGGGATGCCCCGGCCGAATGTCCGCTGGAGGCCACGTCGCGCCGCCGCGCCGCCTCTGGCCAGGGGGCGGAGCGCTGCCTGCTCGAGCGCCCGCGGAAGCACCGGAATCCTCCCCCTGGCACGGGTGAATGGGATTCCAGCGGTGGCCAGCTCCCGCGTACGGGGCAGAAGCTTGTCCAAACCACCACGGGAAGCCTGGAACTGTGCTGTCGCTGTGCCTGCCCTGGCTGGGACGATTCGCTGGATCTGCGGTCTACCGCCGCGGAATAGGTCCGCAGGCCGGAGGCGTTGAGGGATCGATTCAAGTAGCTCCCTGGCCCTCGTCCTCTCGCCACGGATCAGATCGGCCAACTCCGGCCGTCGGGCTCGCGCCGCAGACTGCACGTTGCGTCCAACACGCCCTGTTGCCCCGCTGCCGGTCCGGCCGGTTCCGACACGACGGCCAATCCGGGAAAAGCTCCGGGCGGCTGTGGCGGCCTCCTGAGCCCCTGCAATGGCGCGCGGGGCCTTGCCCAATTGCCCGATGCCTGCCAGGAGGGAGAGCGGGTCTGTCGCGATGTCCGTCGCCAGCACGCCCAGGCCAGCCGCGAAGCCCTGTGGGGTCAGATTCGTAAGGTCAAACTCTGCTTCAGGTTCGATCCCCAGTGTGGCGAGCAGCTCACGAGGCTCCACCCGCTCGCCAGCGCGCCCCGTAATGACTCCGCGGAGGAGGTCGCCCGGGACAGCGAGCGCATTTCCGATGGATGCGAGAATTCCCCCACCCTCCTGGCTCGCTACTTGCTCGATCACTCCACGAGGTAGCCGCTGGCGACGGGGGCGGAGCCCCAGACTCGCCCGGAGACGGTCGAGCTCGTCCTGCGCCGAGGGGATGCCGCGGCGCAGGCTTCGGAGCAGATCATCGGCTGGCGGCATGGCTTTACCTCAACCCGCGCCTCTCCTGCGCGCTCGGGAACCGCGGGGCACGAAGCCGCCTTTCCGCGGCACGATCCTCGATCGGCGGGGGCGGAGCACCCCCCTGGCCCGGAATCAGCGATCGAATCAGGTCGATGACGCCGCGCCCGATCGGGTCAACGGTGTTCCCCAGGACGCCCCTACGCCGGTCCTGGCCGAAGGGAGTCTGAAACTCTTCCGGTACGGCCCCGGGGTCGAAACGTGGCAGAGTCTCGGGCTCGATTGGCTCGATGGCTCCGATCAGTCCCAAGAACTGTTCCGCCGCGGCGATGTTCTGCTCGGCCTGCTCGGGCGTTATGTCCCCCGCGATGACCGATGCGGCGGCCAACTGCCTGAGCCGATCGGCGTCGAGCTCGACGGGCTGAGCCAGCTCCCTGCGGAGGTCGAACTCTGCGAGATCGCGATCAGCAGCGAACTCTTCGCGCAAACGCACCTCATCGAGCCGCCCCTGCCGCTGCGCTTCCCCCTCGGTCTGGCCCAGCCGGATGTCCTCACGGCGCTCCCGCCGCCGCACACGCTCGGTGTCCGCGGCTGCGGCGTCCTCGCGGCGTAGCGCCTGATTCCGCAGCAAGTCCTCCCTGCCCTCTCTCTGGCGGGTGACCTGATGGCCCCGAAGGAAGTCGAGCTCGTCCTGGTTCGCGAGGAAGCGCCGCTCTTCCGCCCGCTCATTGAACCCACCCAGCCGCGCGATGGCTCGATCGCGAAGCTCGTCCTCTCGGAGATCGCGAGTCAGCTCACGATCGAGACCCGCCTGCTCTCCCGCGAAGCCGCGCTGCTCCACCTGCTGGACGTTCTGCGAGACAAGGTCCGAGACGTTGAGACCGAGCCCGGCCAGGGTGGCGAATCCCTGCTGGTCCAGCGCACGCTCACGGAGGTCCGCATTGCGGTCGCCCGCCTGCATCGCGAGTAGGATCTGTCCGATACGTGACCGGTCGCCGACTCCAGGAATGGGGGGCATATCAACCTCCGAGAAATCCGCCGCCGATCCCGCCGCCGCCGCCGACGAGACTCGTGATGAGTGAAGTTACCGCCTGACGCCGCGCCTGTTCGTTCTGCGCGCGGAGCTGCTGTTCCAGTGCCAGCTTTTGAATGATCGCTTCGCCCGCGCCGCTGCCACTGACAGGTCCGCTCTTGCGCTCCTGCACACGTCCGCCGCCGCCGATCGACCCGACTGGCTGGAAGCCGCCGGAGCCACCACCAAGGCGGACCCGGGCCACACTGTCCGCCAGGCCATCGGAGTCGCTGCCGCCGACCCGGCTGATGAGCTGCTCGAAATCGCTCTGCGGTGGGGCGACCTGCGGGCCAGGGGGTGGGCCGAGTCCGGGGAACACGACGGGCTCCGGAGCCGCCGCCTGCTGTGCGGGGAGCGCCAGCGGACCGAACGCCGCCGGTTGCGCGGGCGCACTGCCCAGAGGGAGACTCTGCGAGTTGAACGCCTGAAGCTCGAGTTCGCTCGTAGGAGCCCGGCCGAACCGCTGGAAGAAGGCGAACATGGATGGATCGCTGAAAGGAGGCATGGCTTACCCCAGCACCTTGGAGATTGACGTGAGCACACCACCACCCGTTCCCGCCTTGGACTTCGGCCCGACAGCCGCGAGGCCCGCGAGGTCGAACGGTCCGCGCTCCTCGCGCAGGATGTCCGCGATCGACGTCCCCAGCGCGATGCGCCGGAGTTCGTCTTCGCCCTCGAGCCCCGCGAGCCGATCGATCGCCTGGCCCTCGTTGATGTCGCTCTGGAGGGCGTTGTCGATCGCCAGCCGGAGCAGCTCACTGGAGACCTGCCGCCCGCCCGCCTGCTCGAGCTGAGCCTGCTGGAAGGACGATGCGGAGCCTCCGAGCCCCTGCCGCGCCAAGTCCTGCTCGAGCTGCCGTTGGGCGTCCTCGAGCGCGATCCCGCCACGCTGCCGGATCTCCGACTGCTGGAGCGACAGGTCTTCGGGGCTGAACGGGTCGGGGTTCAGGAGCCGTTCCAGAGCTGCCTCCCTGGCGGCAAGCCCACCAGGAGAGCCGCCGATCTGTTCCCGCTGGAATCCGAGGAGGTCGAGGGCCTGCTGCCGCTCTTCCTCCGCCTGGAGACGCTGGCCGAAGTTCAGCCGCGCCTCGATGAGGGGGAGCAGGGACCGGCTGAACCCGCCGGACTCGGGGAACACGAGCTCGCCGAAGTCACCACCCACCTGGCGGAATCGTCCAAGGCGGGTGTTGGCGTCGATGACCGGAGTTGATTGAAGATCCGCAGCCGTCCCCACCTGCGGCGCACCGAACTGTGCACCGAACGGAGTAGGTGGTGGAGCCGCGCCCACTCCAAGAGGAACCTGCTGTTGCTGCGGAGCACCCGCCACGCCGCCCGGAACCTGCTGCGGCTGCGGAGCGGGCTGAGGCGCACCCTGAAAAGCGCCCGCGGGCTGATTCGACCCGATGACCGAGGTCAGAGGCCGCGCTGCCTGAGCGGGCTGTGTCGTCGGCGGCATTCTCTCTTCACTTTCCTCACGGAGCCCAGGTAACGGCTCCTGACTCCGCGATCATGGGTCCTGATGATACGTAGAAGTAGAGCGTCTGACCACCACTCACTTCCACGTCCACGATGAGCCTGCCCGCGGTGGTCGTCGCGCACAGTAAACAAAGCTCCGCCGTCGCCGGAATCTGACCGAGATCAGATAGTAACGTGCCGGTGGTGACGGTCGCGCTAACGAATGAGGTCGTCGGCGGAGCTGCATTCTTGTTGTTCGAGGTGGATGCCCAGAGCACGCAGGTAGAGGAGACTGCGCTGAGGGCTGTCTTCACCGTGTCGAGCTGGACGTCGATCTCGATGACGTCCGACAATTCCGTCCCGATTGTCCACGTAGCATCCGCATGAATGCGCGATGCAGTCGCGTCATCGAGGGCGTTCGCGCCGATGATTCCATCGACGAGGCGATTTCCGAGGATCGAGTTGAGCTTGATCGCACGCCCATCTACCGTCTGCTCCGGAATGCCCGCTCCAACTTCGCGACCAACCAACTGAGCAATCTCGCGAGTGTTGATCTGATTGCGGCCCAGAAGGCCATTTTGAATAATGTCATAGAGCCTCTGCATCTCCTGCTCGAGACGCGGGTCGTCGTACTGGTAGAGCTTGCCGATCTGCTCGCTCATCGACGCCTCCGCGCACCTGCCTCGATCTCGTACCGCCACTTCACAATCTCGAGCTCGCCGGAGAGGCTTGCAGAAAATCGTGTACGGAGCTGAGCTGCCCTCCTGGCCAGGCGGGTGCTGAACATCTCGTTCTCGAGGTCGTACGGCTCGCCTGCGAGCTCGAAGATGTCCGAGTCGTTCAGGCTCACGTGCACGTTCATCTCGCCGCTTGCCGCCTTGCGGACAGAATCGATCGCGAGCAATCCCCAGCGCTTGTTGATGTACGGCGCACGACCGTCCTGCTTCCCGGTCTCCCAGAGGAATTCTATGTCAGTGCCGTTGAAGTCGCTCCCACCTCCGTAGGTAGTGACTCTGCCCGTGTTGAACCCCAGCTTGATCTCTCGTAGGTTCGTCGTCGGGTTCGTAATGAGTGTGGCACTCTCCAGGCCCGGGATCGACCACGGCACCCACGAGGGTTGCTTGACGAGGGCACTATTACGGTAGAAGTGGACGATGATCTTGTCGTTCTCGGTCGACGTGCCGCTCGAGTAGATCCACCACACCGCACTGTTCTGCCAGTCGTGGACCGAGTCCATGTTGTAGTCGCGCGAGAAGTTCCTGGCCAGGAGGATGTCCTTGACCGGACGCGATACCTCCACGACCCGCGAGAGGTCGTAGGAGTAGAACCCGTTCTCCGAGAGGAAGAAGATCACATTGTCGATCGGCCGGATCGAGAACGGCGCAAGGCACCCGCGGTCTGCAATCGCTTTGCGTTTAAACAAGGTCTCGGCAGTGTTCCCGCTGAAGATCCAGATCGCCGATTCGGTGAACACGACCATCTGACCCTGGAACGCGATCAGTCCGGTGACCGTATCCTCTACGACGTCGAACTGTCCGAGGACCGTTTTGTTGGTGGGAGTGAAGTAGATGGCGGTTGGTTCGGTATCGATTCCCGCCACGAAGATGACTCCCGCGTTGTACGCGATAAAGCGGGCGTGGGGGAACTCGGCTTCGAAGGTGAGGGGCGCGATGGAGGTGAGTGAGACGTTGTTGTCGGGCACTCGGTCTGTGTAGCTGGTTGTGGTGGAGTCGATCTCATCGATGAACCTCCAATCTGCTTCGAAGTTCGAAGTCTTGCGCCGATAGATTCGGTACTTGTCCACACGGGTATCGCTCGTCGTGTCGAAGTTCGAGAGCGTTACCCACTGATTGACGGGGGAGACGGTGGTGGTCTTTTCCAGTCCCGCAGCAGTGTCAGTCTGATCCGTCGAAGGTGAGCTTGGAGATTCTTGACCCCAGGTAGAAGAGTAGAAGGTGATCTTGTAGTCGTACTCTCCATTGAGCTTTCCCGTTCCTTCGGCACCGAATGTAGCAAGATCAGTAGCGAAAGTGGGTCGCGCGATGAGCCAATCGAAAAGACTGGTGCCATCGGTAACCTTGGGCACACCTCCGTGAACAATGTACACACGGTCGTTGAGGGTAAGATACTGAGCAAGATTTCCGCTGGATAGAACGGCTCCCCCAATCTCTGTGAAAGTCGTTCCGTCAACTGAGTAGAGCTGTGGTCCTGCTTTGACAAGGTGAACCTTCGTTCCGTCCCGCCTGCGGAAGTCGTGACCCTTCTCGATCGGCGAATTGTTGGGCGCAACCGCCCCAGAGTCGTAGCCGAGAGCAGCTCTAAGAGTGCCCCCATCGAGGTTCACATTCAACGCATCGAATGCCACATTCGGGGCGAGCTCTCGAGCCTCCCTCGTCTTGTCGACCCCGACGAAAGGGCCCTCGACGTCAATGGGAAGATCAACTGGCATCTCGCCTCCTACTCGATGTGTCGTACTTGTCTTGGTTGTGCTCTGTTGCGTCCGTGCGTCGTCCGCAGGAGATCCCTCATCCCCTTCTCGA
>JBDLIK010000175.1:0-6865 GCA_039714895.1 Myxococcota bacterium
CGGCCACGCAGGACGTCGCGCCCGTGGCTCCGCAGGCTGCCACCCCGCAGCTCGTCGCCTCCGGGGCGTAGCCCTCGTCGACCCCGCCGTCGCAGTCGTCGTCCAGACCGTTGCAGACCTCGTTGGCGCCCGGAAAGATGGCGGCGTCGGTGTCGTCGCAATCGCCGGGCAGCGGATGTCCGTCCCCGTCTTCGTCCGTAGGACTCCCCCCCGAGTCCTCCGAATCGTCGGTGAAGTCGCTGCAGCCGAGGTCGTCTGGGAAGTCGATGTCGCGGTCGAAATCGTTGTCCATGCCGTCGAAGCAGGCGAACCCCGGCGGGTCGGTGCGGACGGCCGCCGCGTGGGCCTGCTTCCACGCCGCCACCAGCGGGTCGAAGTTCGCCGCGAGAAAGTCGACCTGGCTCTGGGCGTCGGGCTTCACGATGAACGTGAAGCAATGGGACAGCGCGTTGGCGCGGCCCCCGCTGGTGAGTCCGTCGGAGTCGAGCTCGGGGTCCGCGATCCACGTGTCGAAGCTCGACTGGCTGTCGGCCCAGAGCAGCGCGTTGTCCGCGCACGCCAGCACCTGGTTCGCCAGCGGCAGGAGACCCACGCCTCCGTAGTCCGTCACCACGAAGGTATTGCCGGTGACGATGAAGTCGGGGCCGGTGCCGTCCTTGGGCCACTTCCAGAACTTCCCGTGGCCCGGCGTCATCAGGCGGGAGTTCGCAAAGCTGTGGAGCAGGACCAGGCTGTCTCGCACCTCGAAGATCTCGTCGCTCGCGTCGATGACCTCCCCCGTCCGTGGCCGCGAGGCGAAGGCGGTGTTTACGCGTTCGAGGAGGCTATCGACGACGGTGACCGAGGATCCCCAGTCGTTCTCGATGGCGTCGTCGTGGATGTCGTGAAGGTACGCACGCTTCACCACCAGTGGCTGGCGGTTCGCGGAGGCGCTGCGCTCGATCCCATCACCGTAGTCCGAGACGCGAAGGTCCTCCACGACCACCGGCGCGGCCGCGTCGACGCGCATTCCCGCACTGGTGTGGTACGCCCAGCAGGGGGTGGGGCAGACGCCGCCGGGACAGTGGATCGGCTCGCAGTCGTAGACGGAGCTCTCGCGGTACGGCCCCTCCACGTCGCCGCCCACCCAGCACCCGGGCCAGATCCCGTCGGGCCGGATGGCGTGGTCGGGAAGACCGAGCCAGTGCACCCCTCGAGCATCCACCGCCTTGCCGGAGCTGTCGAAGACGTAGTCGGTCTGCAGCGGGTCCGCGGTCTCGACGCTCGTGGCGGCGTCGAGGCACGTCGTCTGGCCGTGGCCGGGGTCGGGTGTGAGCAGGGCCCAACCGGCGGCGGCTCCCAGGCTGACGCGCAATGCGGCTCTCGAGAAACGCTGCGCATAGGGGGCACACAGCCCGCACAGCTGAACCGCTGCCTGAGCGATTCCTCGCCAGTGCATGACCGTTCTCGATTGGTGAAGGAGAGGGGAGAAGGCTAGACGGCCCTAGGATGCCGCCTCGTCCATGGATCTGTGGATCGAAGGATGGAAAAGTGACAGCCATGCGAAACGGGCGCCCGCTCGCGACAGCCGACCTTCGCTGGATCGCCCATGAAGCGACGCCAGATTCTGCAGCTTCTACACGCGGGTAGGAGTCGGCCTGCCGTTCGACGAAGGCTCTCGTACGGCGCTCATGATGAGCCAGACGCCTGCCGCGTGAAGACAGCGAGGGCCGGAGAGCCCGACCTCCTCCATCCAGCGGGAGAGCTGCTCCGCCGTGAACTCCTCCAGCCCCCAGAAGCGCCGGCGGCGCCTGCTGGCCCACGCTGCGAGAGGCCCGGGCCTTCGTCTGAAGGCAGCCACGGTGAAGCGGCCGCCGGGCGCGAGCACCCGCGCGATCTCGCGCAGGGCGCCGCGGGCGTCGGGGAACAGGTGGAGGGCACCACAGCAGTTCACGAGGTCGAACCGGCCCGCTGCGAAGGGGAGCATCATGGCGCTGCCCCGCAGCAGGTGGAGGTTGCGAAGGCCCTCGGCGCGGGTGAGCGAGGCCGCCTCCCGCAGCATCGGCATCGACAGGTCCAGGCCCACGACCGAGCCCCTGGGCACGGCGCCGGCAAAGCGTCGCGCGTAGATCCCCGGCCCGCAGGCCAGGTCCAGGACGCGCTCGTGCCCGGCGAGGTTCGCCGCCGCCTCGATGAGTGCGCGCTCGCGCGCGAACGGGATGCCTGTGGCCAATGCGAAGAGCGGGTTGCGCCGCCACAGCCGACTCTCGTAGATGCGGACCAGCGGAGGCCACTCCATCGCGGCCTGCCCCCGCCCGCGCGCCCGCCGGCCCTCGGTCATCGCCCTTCTCTCACTCCGCCGAGTCGTGGATCGAACGCCTTCCGCCGCGTCGGGCTCTTCTCGCTCCACCCGGAGGGCCGCTCGCGCGCCCCTACTGGATGTAGCACCCGGCTACCTTCCACGCCCCGTCTTCGGTGGCGACGGCCCATGGCATCCTCCCGGGCTGGAGATCCCGCGGACGGAGGGTGAATCGTTTCCCGGAGCTTCGCAAACGCTGGGTGGCAGGAATCGGAGCCTGGCATCGGGTTCTCGTCTGGTCGATCATGGGGCCATGACGTCTCGGCCCGCGTCGACGGGCGGCATCGCAGGGGGGCGGTGGGCGCTGGCGGCCGCCCTGTGCGTCATGCACCTGCTCGGGTGCACCTCGGTCTACTACTCCGCAATGGAGAAGCTCGGGCGCGAGAAGCGTCACATCCTCAAGTCGCGGGTGGAGGCGAGCCGCGGGGACCAGGAGGAGGTCCAGGAGGAGTTCAAGACCACCTTCGAGCTCTTCAAGGAGGTCACCCACTACGATGGCGGCGACCTGGAGCGCTTCTACAGCCGCATGCAGGATCAGCTCGAGCGCAGCGACAGCAAGGCCGAGGACGTCCGCGAGCGCATCCGCTCCATCGAGCAGGTGGCGGGGGATCTCTTCGAGGAGTGGTCCGCCGAGATCGGCGAGATCAGCCGCGCGGACCTCCGTCGCCAGAGCGAGTC
Organism: Myxococcota bacterium; assembly: GCA_039714895.1. Lineage (GTDB taxonomy): Bacteria > Myxococcota_A > UBA9160 > UBA9160 > DASRUS01 > JBDLIK01. The sequence goes on from JBDLIK010000175.1 coordinate 3,017, forward strand.
GCAGCTCCGCACGACCCGCGCCCGCTACGAACGGATGATCGCGGCGATGAAGCGTGCCGAGGCGCGGATGGATCCCGTCCTGACCGCCTTCCGCGACCAGGTCCTCTTCCTCAAGCACAACCTCAACGCCAGCGCGATCGCCTCTCTCGAACGCTCGACCGTCGACATCGAGGACGACGTGGCCGCGTTGATCCGCGACCTCCAGGACTCGATCGCCGAGACGGAGGAGTTCCTTCGCACCCTGTAGGCGCGCTCCCCTACGCTGGAACAGAATGACACGTCCGGCGTCTTCTCAAGAGGCCCGCCGGAGTCTCCGATAGCGACACATGGCCTGGGCCTTCCTGGTATCCCTGCTGTCCCTCGTGATCTTCGTGGTGATGCTGCGCCGGGTGATCCGTGTGGCGCGCATGCTTCGCGACCCCGAGCAGCTACGGGGTCTCTTCTCCGACGAGGTCCGGGCGGCCCTGGTCGAAGCGGGGCTGGATCCGGATACCGTCCGCTTGCAGGAGATCCAGGAGTCCCCGGAGCTGGCGCGCCTCGTCGGCGACGACCTGAAACGCGTGCTGCGCGAGGCGGTCCTCGGGATTGGATCCGGCTCGAGCGCATCCCAGCGCGCGCGCTCTCTCTTCCGCAGCGGCGCGAGCGCCGAGCGCGCGAGCGGCCTGAACGGCTCTTCCGAGCGGATGGGTCAACCTTTCCTCCCGCCTCCGATCGACCAGGCCTCGCGGGGCGGGTTTCGCGCGGTGGCGCTGCTGGTGATCGCCGCCCTCGTCGGGGTCGCGGTCTTTCTCACGTACTCGGGCTGCTAGCGCGGTCGCGCAGGAAGAGCTCGCGGACCATCCAGCGGAGGGTGGCGGCAAAGCCGGCCCGCGCGGCCTTGGGGTCTTCGGCGTGGGAGATCGTCAGCCCCGCCTCCTGCAGGGCGCCGAACATCAGCTGGGCCAGGCACTGGGCGTGCTCTGCCGGGAGCACCCCCGTCTTTGCGATCAGCTCCATGATGATCTCGATGCGGAGCAGCGTGTGCTCGGCGACGATCGCGTGCCAGCGCTCCCAGCCGAGCGCCGCCGGCCCGTCGAGCCAGACGATCTGCCGCACCGCCGGCTCCCGGAAGCTGTCGAGCAGCAGCTCGACCATCGCGAACAGGCGCTCCCAGGAGTTCTCCCGGGTCTCCCCGGCCTCCTGGGCCTGCTCCCTCGAAGCCTCCTGGATGCGGTAGAGGCTCTGGAGCAGGACCTCCTCCACCACGGCGGCGAAGATCTCCTCCTTGCCGCGAAAGTGGTGGTAGATCGCACCCTTGGTGAGCCCGGCCCGCTGGGCGATCTCGCCGAGGGACGTCCCCGCGTAGCCCCGCTCGGCGAGGAGCTCGGCCCCGAGCTTCAGCAGCTCCGCCCGGGTGGCCTCGGATTGCTGGGTCTTCTTGTTCTTGACCTGGGCCATTCGATCACATACCTTCGGTAGGTATTCACATACCAGCAGTAGGTATGTTACCACAAGGAGCCGTCATGGCAGCCCCGGCGATCTCGATCGACAACCCTGCCGACTTCTTTCAGAACCCCCGATTCCGGGCCGACCCCTACCCCGCCTATGCGGCTCTGCGCGCCGCGAAGCCGGTGTTCTGGCTCGACGTGGTGCGCGGCTTCGTGCTCACCCGCTACGAAGACGTGGCGGTGGTGCTGCGCGACGCGCGCTTTAGCGTCGACCGAACCTCGTTCAGGCTCGACATGCCGCGGCCGGGCGCCGGGCGTCGAGCGCGCCAGGCGTTCGAGGAGAGTCGGCGGCACAACCTTTTGTTCATGGACCCGCCGGACCACACGCGGCTCCGGGCCAGCGTCGCGCGCTCCTTCACACCGCGCCGAGTGCAGGCGCTGCGCCCGCGCATCCAGCGGATCAGCGACGAGCTGATCGACGCGGCCCGCGAGCGCGGTCGCTTCGATCTGATTCGCGACTTCGCCTATCCCCTGCCCGTCACGGTGATCGCCGAGCTGCTCGGGCTTCCGCTGACCCAGCTCGACGACCTGAAGCGCTGGTCCGACGACTTCGGGGTGGTCCTGCTCGAGCCGCACCTGACCCGCGAGGGCACCGAGTTCGAGGGCGCCGAGCAGAGCTTCCTCGAGCTCGCCGACTTTCTGCGCGACGTGTTCCGCAGCAAGCGGGCCCGACCGGGCGACGACCTTCTGAGCGCCCTGCTCGGGTCGGAGCTCTCGGAGCCGGAGATCCTATCCATCGTCAGCCTGCTGCTGGTCGCGGGGCACGAGACGACGACGAACCTGATCGGCAACGCAGTGCTCGCGCTGCTTCGGAACCCCGACCAGCGTCGGCGGTTGGAGCAGGAGCCAGAGCTCATGTCGCAGGCGATCGAGGAGTTCCTGCGTTACGACAGTCCGGTGCAGCTTTCACGCCGCGTCGCCAGCGAGGACTGCGAGGTCGGCGGTCAGAAGATCCGCCGCGGCGAGCGCTTGTACCTGGTGCTGGGCGCTGCGAACCGCGACCCGGGGCAGTTCGAGGATCCCGACCGCCTCGACCTCGGCCGACGGGACGCACGCCATCTCGCCTTCGGCGGCGGCATCCACGCCTGCCTGGGGGCGCCGCTGGCGCGGGCGGAGGCGGCCATCGCCATCGATACGCTGCTGCGTCGACTGCCCGGCTTCGAGGCAGAGCCGGGCGAGCCCTGCTGGCGGTCGCTGATGGTGCTGCGGGGTCTCGCGTCCCTGCCGCTGGTGGTGCCCGAGGAGCACTAGATGCAGGCCGTTGCGCTCGAGGCGTCGCGCCCGGCCCGAGCACGCCAAGCGTCGCCCATGATTCTTCCGCCGCGTCTCGTGGTGCTGTACGGCCTGCCCCTGCTCGGCGTCGGCATGATGTGGAATCTGATCAACTTCTACTTCATGAAGTTCGCCACCGACGTGCTCTTGATCGCGCCCGCCACCATGGGTGTGATCTTCCTGGTCTCCCGCGTCTGGGACGCGGTCTCGGACCCGCTGGTCGGCTACTGGGGCGACCGCACACGGACGCGCCTCGGACGCCGCCGCCCGTGGATGTTCGCATCCGCCATCCCTCTCGGGCTCTGCTTCGTCGCCATGTGGTCCCCACCCGGCAGCCTGGGGGCCACGGGCCTGGCGATCTGGACGGGGGCCGCTGTCGTCCTCTTCTACACGGCGCTCACCACGTTCACGGTCCCGCACGCCTCCCTTGGGGCGGAGCTCACGCCGGGCTACCACACGCGAACGCGGCTCTTCACCTCGGCGCAGATCGCCGAGGCGATCGGCGCGGCTCTCGGGATCGCCGCGCTCTTCACCTTGCTCGGCGGCGGGATCGACCCACGCACGGGCGCCCTCTGGGTGAGCGGCGCCGGCGCGCTCGCCGCCGTCGCACTCACGTTCGTGGCGGTCTCGGGGTTGCGCGAGAACCCGAGCCACTGGGGCCGCGGCCCACAGGGTCCGCTCCGCGCCGTCGCCGACGTCTGGCAGAATCCCCACGCACGCCGGCTCCTGCTCGCGGGCTTGCTCCAGTCGGCTGGACTCTCGACCCTGGTCGCGACGATCCCCTACGCGAGCCAGTACGCCCTCGGCGATCTGGGCTACATGCCGCGCATCATGCTGGCCTTCGTGGTGCCGCATGTGCTGCTGCTTCCGGCGTGGGGCCCGCTCTCGCGCCGCTTCGGCAAGCGTGAGGTCTGGATCGTCTCGCGCACCGTCGAGGCGGCGGCCATCGCCGGTCTGTTCTTCGCCCCCGAGATCGGCGTCACGGCAGTCATGGCGCTCGCCGCCATCGCGGGCGGCATGGACGGCTCGACCAGCGTGCTCCGGCGGTCACTCCAGGCTGACGCCATCGACTTCGACGAGGTCCGCACGG
>JBDLIK010000176.1:0-6857 GCA_039714895.1 Myxococcota bacterium
CGTCCATCTTCCCCGCCACCGTCTGGGGCCGGGAGCCGAGCACCTCCTGGTGATGGTCCTCGGCTACAGCATCCTCGCGGTTCCCACGGGCATCGTGACTGCCGAGATCGTCGAGTCCGCGGTTGCGGCGCGGAGGGCATCCACACGCTGCTGCGCCCAGTGCATGGCCGAGGGCCACGAAGTGAATGCGACCTTCTGCAAGGACTGCGGGGCTGCTCTGGGGCAGGCCACCGAGAGATCCTGAAGACCCGAGCAATCGCCCGAAGCTCGCTCGAGGCGGACGTCTTGCTAGGCGCTGGGCGCGCGTGTGGTGCGCGCGGCGAGGTAGCCACCGGCGAGCCCGGAGGGCAGGAGCAGGCACCAGCCGAGAGCCTCGTACCAGACGGGAGGGCTTGGTGCGGGCTCGGATCCCGGGACGAGATAGAACACCAGAGAGAAGGCGACGGAACAGACAGCGATCCAGCCGCCATGCCGTACGTGGTGTACACCGGCACGCCGCGCCCCGACGAAGGCAGCGATGACGGTTGCGCTCACCCCCACCAGCAGTCCGAGGAGTAGGAATTCAGGGGACGAGACCACGTCCTGAAACGCGCGCTCGGCAGCGGCCTCGTTCTCGGAGAAGGCATCCGCACCGGCGAGCCCGGTCGTGAGGAGCCCGTAGCCGAGAAGCGTGAGGACGTTGTCGAGGACCGCTCCGAGAACGATCGAACTCCAGCGGAGACCCTCGAACAGGCCATCGGGCTCGATCGGTCTCGGGTGCGAAGTCACGATTCGCTCACCGGGCGTTCCTCGCAACGTCGACGGATAAAGCCGCGCTACGTTTTGCGTGGGCCCTCCTGGATTCGAACCAGGGACCATCCGGTTATGAGCCGGTTGCTCTAACCACTGAGCTAAGGGCCCGCGGGGTCATTCTAGCGGCTCACGGGAGGCACGATGCTCACGGTCTACCACGCACCGCGGACCCGCTCGGTCCGGATCCTCTGGCTGCTCGAGGAGCTGGGCACTCCGTACCGCCTGCAGAAGGTCGAGTTCGTGCCGCCGGCGAAGGGCTTCTTCTCCCAGAAGACGCCGCTTGGCAAGCTACCGGTCATCGAGGACGGCGAGGTGGTGATGGCGAAGGATGCGGAGGCGCTGCCCCAGGTGATCGAGGATGCCCGGGGCCGCGCCCACTCTGCTCTGGACTTCCTGGAGAGCTCGCTCGGCGGCGACGCGTATCTGCTGGGCAGCGAGTTCTCGGCGGCGGACATCATGGCGGGCTTCAGCCTGGCGGTGGCGAGGACCGTCGACGTGCTCGGCGACCACCCGCTCCTCGGCCAGTACCTCGCGCGCCTCGAGGAGCGGCCGGCGTTCCAGCGGGCGGCCAGCGCCTGAGGTCTCCTCGAGCGGATGGCCCTGCGGCGCTCCGGGGACCTTGCTCCTCACCAGCGATGCGCGAACTCCTCGGCCCAGCCGGGAAGTCGTTCGATCTCGATGACCTCCCCCTCGACACACAGCCGGCCCCTCCAGGTTCCGAAACTGCAGATCCCGCCGCTGCGGACGACGCCGGCGTTCGTCTTCGAGCGGTGAGGGAAGCTGGGCGAGAGCACCAGATCGAGCGCGTCCGAGTGCTCACTGCGCACCCGCCACGGCTGCGCGTCGGAAGCGGGGTCGTACTCCCAGCGAAGGTCTTCCATGACCTTGTGGAGTCGACCATCGAGGAAGATCCCGTTCTCGTTGGATCCGGTTCCGGTGGTCCACCGGGCCCCCACGTTCACGCCGATACGACGACCGTCCTGGACTCCGCTGCAGACCCCCCAGTTCCAGAAGGAAACGCGCGGCCAGACCCCGCGACCCCAGTCCTGCACTGCATGACATCGCTTGGGGTCCAGCTCGTAGCTGCGGTCCCCGACGCGGATCCTGCCCGAGGTCGGGAGCGTATTGTGCTTCGAGTTGAGCTGGAACCGCGTGCTCGACCACGGGACGACGACGTTCAGGCTCTCCTGTCCGGGGGGCTCCTCGACCGTGAGCTCCGCCTCGATGCGTCGCCCTTCTCGGGTCGGGGCGCGAAGGCGCACGGTGCGGCCGTCTCCGCCCACCGTGTTCTCATAGAACACCTTCCTGGTTTCGAAGGTGATCGACCGATCGACGTGCTCGGACAGATCGAAGCGTCCTGGGAGGCCCAGCCACGTGCCCGTCGAGGCCAGACCGGTCTCGAAATCGATGAAGAACGTGGCGCAGAGCGATGCGTAGTCGAGGTCCGCCAGGGTCGCGGAGAAGACGAAGCCAGGTTCGAGCCAGTTCCAGAAGTTCCACCTCTTCTTTCGCAAGCGATGCCCCGTGAGGTTCGCCCTCACCAGCGGGCGACGCGACCATCCCACCGCTTCCCGGTTCAATCTCCCGGCCTGGTCGCACAGGTCGAGCGGCTCAGTCAGCTCCCGCTCGCGGTACTGCCCGGGGCTTGCGCCGCGCCCGACCCGATCGTCGACGATGGGCATGTGGTCCGGTAGCCGGCTCGGCATCTGGCTCACCTCTACCGCAGGAGGCGGAACTCCCACGAAACGTCGCGGATCAGGGCTGGCAGATCCAGCCGCACCACGGGGTGGCTGCCCGGCCGCCCCGGGTTTGAGCCGCCGCCGGAAGGTTGCGATCATGGCGGGCGATGTCCTCCACGCCCGTGCCCCGCCAGCCCTGCCACGCCGTGGCCGTGGTCGGAGGCGCCACCGCTGGCGCCGAGGTGGCCGGCCGCCTCGCCGAGCGCGGCGTGCTGGTGGCGGTCTTCGAGCAGAATCCCCGCCCCTACGGGAAGATCGAGGACGGGCTTCCGCGCTGGCACGTGGCCCTGCGCCGCAAGGAGTACGAGACCATCAACGCCAAGCTGGCGCGGCCCGGGGTCTACTTCGTGCCCCGGACCTCGGTTGGAAGGGATGTCTCGCTCGCGGCGCTCACGGGCGAGTGGGGGTTCTCGGCGGTCGTACTCGCCAACGGCGCCTGGCGGGACCGCCCCCTGCCCGTGGAGGGCGCCGACCGCTACGTCGGCAAGGGCCTCATCTACCAGAATCCCTTCATCATCTGGTTCAATCATGCTGCCGAGGCCGGCTATCAGGGCCCCGTCTTCGAGCCCATGGACGACGTGCTGGTGGTGGGGGGCGGCCTCGCCTCCATCGATGTCGCCAAGGTGCTGATGCTCGAGACCACCCGGGCCCGCCTGGGCGAGCGGGGCATCTTGGTGGGCATGGTGGATCTGGAGGTGAAGGGCATTCCCAAGACCCTCGCTGCCCACGGTCTCGAGTTCGGAGATCTCGGCCTCGAAGGCTGCACGCTCTTCTACCGCCGCCGGCTGGAGGACATGCCGTTGGTGGAGATCCCGGAGGGTGCGGACGAGAAGCGGATCTCCAAGATGCGTGCGGCGCGGGCGAAGCTCCTCGAGAAGGCCATGGAGAAGTACCGCTTCAAGTTCGAGCCCCTCTCGGCTCCAGACGGTCTGTTGGTAGAGGGCGATCGACTGGTGGGGCTGCGCTTCCGCCGGACCCGCATCGAGGAGGGCCGGGTGATCCCCACCGACGAGACCTACGAGCGCCGGGGCAGCTACGTGGTGAGCTCCATCGGGAGCATCCCCGCGCCGCTGGCGGGAGTCGAGATGAAGGGGGAGCTCTACGCCTTCAGCGACTGGGACGTCGGCCGCCTGGAGGGCTTCCCGACGCTCTTCTCGGCCGGGAACGTGGTGACCGGCAAGGGCAACATCGTGGCCTCGCGCAAGCACGCGGAGCATGTGAGCGAGCACGTCATCGAGCGCTTCCTCGGCCTCGGGGACGGACACGAGGGGGAAGAGGTGCTCGCCGATGGAGCCGACGCGCAGGCGGCCGCCACGGCCGAGGCCGTGGCCGGCTCACTGGCCGCACAGCCTCCCCTGCCGCCCGATGCCCTCGAGGCGCTGCTGGCCCGGATTGCAGCGCGCCAGGAGGCCGTCGGCTACGACGGGGACTATCGGGAGTGGCTCGCCAGGGTAACGCCGCCGGACCTCGAGTAGGCCGGCACAGAGGAGATCCATGCAGCTCAAGTACGGTTGCAATCCCCATCAGGCCTTTGCGGCTGCGGAGGCGCTCGACCCGAGCTGCTCGCCCCTCGCGCTGCGCCAGGGCAACCCCTCCCTCATCAACCTTCTCGATGCCTTGAACGCCTGGCAGCTCGTGCGCGAAGCGCGGAAGGCCCTGGATCTGCCGGCCGCGGCATCGTTCAAACACGTCTCGCCGGCAGGCGCTGCCGTCGCCTGCCCGCTTCCGGACGATCTGGCCCGCGCCTACGAGGTGGAAGGCCAGGAGCTGACGCCGGCGGCCCTCGCCTACGTGCGAGCGCGGGGTGCCGATCCGAAGTGCTCCTTCGGCGACTTCGTGGCGCTCTCGGACCCCGTGGACCTCGAGACGGCGCGCTTCCTCAAGGGCGTGGTCTCGGACGGTATCGTGGCGCCGGGCTTCGAGGAGGGGGCCTTCGAGATGCTGGCGGCCAAGAAGGGGGGAGGCTTCGTGATCTGCGAGGCAGACCCCGACTTCGAGCCTCCCGAGCGGGAGGCCCGGGAGCTCTTCGGCATGCGTCTTACGCAGGACCGCAACAACCGGCCGATCACCCGGAGAGACGTAGAGGACGTGGTGTGCGGCGAGCTCGACGACTCGGCGCGACGGGACCTGGTGCTGGGGCTGGTCGCCGTCAAGTACACCCAGTCGAACTCCGTGGGTTACGCGCGGGACGGGCAGATGATCGGCATCGGCGCGGGACAGCAGTCGCGGGTGGACTGCACCAAGCTGGCCGGCGCCAAGGCGGACCTCTGGCACCTGGGCACGCACCCCAAGGTCCTCGGGCTGCGCTTCGCCCGGGGGGTGAAGCGCCAGGACCGCATCAACTGGCGGGTCCGCTACATCGAAGGCGATCTCACCTCCTACGAGGAGGAGGCTCTCCGCGAGGCCCTGGCCGGGCCGTTCTCAGCGCTCAGCGAGCAGGAGAAGCGCGAGTGGGTGTCGCGGCTGGACGGGGTCGCCATGGTCTCGGACGGCTTCATCCCCTTCCGCGACAACGTCGACCACGCCCAGAGGCACGGCGTCCGCTTCATCGCCCAGCCCGGCGGCTCGACGCGCGACGCCGACGTGGAGGCGGCCTGCCGCGAGTACGGCATCACCCTCGTCCACACCAAGCTCCGCCTCTTCCACCATTAGTGGCGTGCCAGACGGTGTGGTGAGGGCCGCGGGCGACGGTCTGGATGGCGCCGAAGTGCGGGGTGAGCCAGCGGCCGAAGGGCGCAGCGCGCGGGACGACCACCAGCAGCTGGCCGCCCGGGGCCAGGTGGCGCGGGGCTTCCCGGGCGAGCTGCCGGGCGAGGCCCGGATCGTTGGAACGCCCCTGGTGGAAGGGCGGGTTGCTCACGATCCAGTCATAACGCAGGCCGGAAGGCACGGCCGAGAAGCCGTCGCCCAGCAGGGGCCGCGCCCCGGGCACGTTCTCACGAGCGGCCTCCATCGCCGCGGCATCGACGTCGAGCAGGTCGAGCTCGGCATCCGCCGTCAGCTGACGCACGCCGAGGGCGAGGACACCGATGCCGCAGCCGAAGTCCAGCACCCGGCCCGCGGGCCGCCACCGGGCCAGCGTCTGCAGAAGCAGGGCGCTGCCCTCGTCGAGCCGCCCGTGGGCGAAGGTCCCGGGATAGCTCACCAGCCGGGCCCGGCCGCCGGAGAGATCCGCATCGAAGGTCATCCGGAACTCGCCCAGGCTGCGGGGTGCTCGCGCGGGCAGGATCCGGCCCTCGACGACGCGTCCGTGCCGGCGCGCAGCCACCACCCGGACCTTCTCGCAGATGGATTCGAGCCGGGAGCCCACCGAGCGGATCCCTTCGTCGTTGGCACCGTGGATCCAGAGCGGTGCACCGGCCGCCAGCCGGCCGGCGAGCGCGCTGAGCACGAAATCCTGCGCCTCGCGACCCTTGGGGAGCCGCACGCTCGCGCCAGCGCAGGCGACCTCGGGAGGCCACGGCAGTGCTCGGCAGCCCGCGAGCGCGGTGCGTCGCCATCCGACCACGTCCGCACGCGCCGCAAAGGCAGCCTCGACGAGCCCCGAGGCATCGTCCACCACCAGCACCGGATCTTCCAGCGGCAGCTCCGGAACGCACGACGCCATCAGCCGACCCAGCGCTTCTTCCCGCCCTCGCATGCCGAACTCGCTAGCGGAAGCGGTCCTGAGGGTCGAGGGGCCTAATTCTCCACGAAGCTCTTCAGTAACCGACTGCGGCTGGGATGGCGGAGCTTGCGGAGCGCCTTGGCCTCGATCTGGCGGATGCGCTCGCGGGTGACCTCGAAGTCCTGGCCCACCTCCTCGAGGGTGTGGTTGGCGCGCTCGCCGATGCCGAAGCGCATCTTGAGGACCCGCTCCTCGCGCGGGGCCAGGGTCGCGAGCACCCGGCGGGTCTGATCGGCCAGGTTCTCGTTCACGACAGCCTCCTGGGGGCTGGTGGCGTTGTGATCCTGGATGAAGTCGCCCAGCGAGCTGTCCTCCTCCTCTCCCACGGGGCTTTCCAGGCTGATCGGCTCCTTGGCGATCTTGAGCACCATCCGCACCTTGTCGAGCGGCATCTCCATGCGCTCGGAGAGCTCCTCGGGAGTGGGCTCGCGTCCGAGCATCTGTACCAGATGGCGCGTGGCGCGCACGGCCTTGTTGATGGTCTCGATCATGTGAACGGGGATCCGGATGGTGCGTGCCTGGTCGGCGATCGCGCGCGTGATCGCTTGGCGGATCCACCACGTCGCGTAGGTGGAGAACTTGTAGCCGCGCTGGTACTCGAATTTGTCCACGGCCTTCATCAGACCGATGTTGCCTTCCTGGATCAGATCCAGGAACTG
>JBDLIK010000177.1:0-6856 GCA_039714895.1 Myxococcota bacterium
CTCGCCGGGGCCCGGCGCAGTCCCAGCACCGCCTCTGCCAGGGCTTCGGCGATCATCCGGCTGGTCCGGGGGTTGGGGTGGAATTGGTCACACCAGGTCTCTGCACCGAAGAAGGTGCAGCCGATTCCCTCTTCGAGGCCGATCTCGTCGAGGATGACCTCGAAGTCCACCAGAGAGACCCCCGGGCGCTCGGCGGCCAGGTCGCGGAGGCGCTGGTTGAGGACGCTCGGGGCGCGCGACTTCATCAGCTCGTCCCGAGCCCGCTTGAAACTCGACAGCGCCTCCGAGCGCCGACCCCGGCCGTCGAGCTCGATGCCCTCCAGATACGCACGCTGCCAGCTCCGCAGATGCGCGTCGATCTCGAGCGACGCCACCTCGCTCCACTGCTCCCGGCGGAACGGGAACTCATAAAGGTTGCTCACGAGGGTCACCAGGATCACCGGGATCCCCCGCTCGCGCGCCCCTTCGAGGACCGCCTCCAGGTTCTCGGTGTAGCGTTCGAGCACCCAGTCGCGCCTGCGCGTGAACTCGGGCTCGGTGAGCCGGTGCCACTCTTTCGCGGGGGGCGCGAGCCGGGCCGCCAGGGAGACCCACAGCGCGAAGGAGTGTCGCCTCGACAGCCATCCCTCGAGGTCGATCAGCCAGGGGAAGGAGGCGAACAGCAGCTCCATGCGGGGCCGCTCCACCATCAGGGTCCCGAAGTCGTTGTGCCCGGCGTAGACGATCAGGATCTCGAGGTTGCCTTGCATGGCTCGCTCCGCGCAGGCGCGAACGTAGGACGACTCCTTGCAGCTACGACCCAGGTTGTGGACCCGATACTCGTTCGGGCGTCGGCTCTCGAGAACCTCGCCGAGCAGACGCGGAAAGTTGTCGTGGGTTCCGAAGGGGTAGCCCTCCACGGTGCTGCCCCCCAGGATGGCGATGGGGAGGGTTCCCGGCGGCGTCTCCAGGACGCCCGGATCGCAGGCTTGCTCCACGTGACCCCGTCCAAAGCGACACTCGTGCATGCGGTGTCGCCACTTCGCGTGATGATCGTCTGCCCGGAGCGGGATTCCGAGGGCCCACCCCAGCAGCTCCAGCAACAGCAGGAACGAGAAGGTGGCGATCGCCGCGAGCGCGAGCTTCAGCCAGCGCTCTCTGCCCCGCCGCCCCCCACCCGCGGTCATTGGACGTAGCCCAGCTCACGGAGCTGGCGCACGATGTCCTCCTCCAGCCCGGAGGGAAGCCGGGTCACCCGCTCGATCGGAAGTCCGTCGTAGCTGGCCACCCGGTCCGTCGCCGGCGCCTCGAGGAACGCGGCGACCCGACCGTCCATGTCGTCGGCCACCGGGAGCCCGAGCCAGGCGAGCAGCGTCGGTGTCACGTCGTTCACCGTCATCCCCGTGGCCTTCTGGCCCACCGGGACCCCGGGTCCCCTTGCGAAGATCAGGCCGTCCCGAGCCTGCTCGGACTTGTGGACGCCCGTGAGGATGTGCCAGGCGACTCCTGCCTCGAACCCGTGGTCGGAGACCACCATCACCAGGTCGTCGGGTCCATAGCGACTGAGCAATACACCGAGCAGGGCATCCGTGTATTCGTAGTAGGTCTCGAGCGCCGCGGCTCCGCCTCGACGCTCCCGAGCGCTGGGCCGCAGCTTCTCCGGGTAGAGATCCGCGGGCTCGAGCGTCCCCCAGAGAGAATGGGAGACGCGATCGATCCCCTGTAGCAGCACCATCAGGATGCCCGGGTGTACGCCCTGCTCGATCTCGAGAGCGATCTTCACCAGCTCCCGGTCGCGCACGAAGAACTCCGAGAGCTTGTGGGTGAAGAGCCAATGAGGCAGCTCGTCGTTGGCTTCGAAAGGATCGGAGAAGCGGGTCAGCGGCGCTCCCGAGCGGCTCGCCGCCATCAGCCGGGGGGTCCACTCCGGCGGAAACACCACCGGCCCGCCTTCCCCCTCGTCGGCCTCCGTGAGCTCCCGCCCGGCCAGCAGCTCGCCGATCCAGCGCTGGCTCTCCACGTCGTCCGGGAAGGCGTGATCGGTGACCATCACACCCTCGATGCGCTCCGGCGGATAGGTGTTGAGCCAGTTCACCACGCCCACTTTCAGTCCGGCGGCCGAGGCGATGTTCCAGAGCGCCGGGGTCCTGCGGTCGAAGCTGTAGTAGAGGCGCGGGCCCTCCCCTCCGGAGCCGCGACTCCAGCGCTCGATCCCATGTTTCTCCGGAACCTTGCCCGTGGCGATCGTCGCCCAGATGCGCGGAGAGAGGAACGGCGGAAACGAGCGCAGCGGTCCCGAGACTCCTTGTGCAGAGAGGCTCGCCAGGTGCGGCAGCCGCCCCTCGGCAATCATCGGCGTCACGACCCGTAGTGTGGCTCCGTCGATTCCGAGGAGCAGCACGCGGCCCTCTCGCCGGGGCTCGAGGTCGAGGGTCGGACGACAGCCCGCAGCGCAGAGGATGCCGACGCTCGAGGCCAGGACGGCCGCGAGGATCCATCGGACGCCGTTGGCCCGTTCGACTGCCATCGTCTCCTTCATCGAACGCCGCGGCCGGCTCTCCCGCTGGAGACGGGGGCGAAGCAACGAGTATACGCGATGGCCAACGGGGCCCACGGACGGGGTTGCACGGGTACCTGGGATCGGCGAAGGTCGCGAGTTCGCTGGGGAACCTCTCGAAAGTGGGACGCTGCATGCCCGACTCCCGGACCGGACGCGCCCCCGCTTCCGTCTACGCCGGCATCGCCATCTGCTCCGTCGGTGTCCTGATGACCGAGGTCCTCCTCACGCGCATCTTCTCCTTCACCATCTGGTACCACCTCGCCTATCTCACCCTCAGCACGGCGCTGCTCGGCTTCGGCGCCGCGGGTTCCCTGCTGACCGCGTTTCCGCGACTGCTCGAAGGCGAGCCGCGCCGGCTGATGGCGCTGTGCGCAGCGGGTGCCGGAATCACGCTGCTCGCCGGAATGCTCCTGCTGGCGCCCCATCCCCTCGATCCGGACCGCTTGCTCGCCGAGCCGTTGGGCTTCTCCCTGGGACTGCTCGGCTACTACGCGGTGGTCGCCATCCCGTTCCTCCTCGCCGGGGCGGCCATCGCGGCGCCGCTCGCCGCCCATGCCACCGAGGTGAGCCGCCTCTACGCGGCCGACCTGGTGGGCGCTTCCCTGGGCTGCCTGCTGGCCGTGGCCGCGCTGCACTGGCTCGACGGTCCAGCCGCGCTCTGGCTGTGCGGAGTCATCCTGGTGGTCGCGGGTGCTTTCTATGCCCCCTCCACCCGCCTGACCTGGGTGCTGGCCGCCCTCGCCGGCGTGCTGGTGCTGACCGCCCCGGGCGCACACCGGGTCCTGCGCTTTCAGCCCAGCCCGAGCAAGCAGCTGGCCTCCGGGCTGCGCCAGCCCGGGGCGACCACGCTGTTCACCCGCTGGAGCCCCGTCAACCGGGTCGACCTCTACCGGGTGCCGAGAGACCGGGGCGGGATGTGGGGAAGCTTCGGCCTGAGCCCCCACTTCGAAGGCAGCAAGCCCCGGGTCCTGGACATCCAGTACGACGGCCACAACGGAAGCAATGTCTTCGAGGTGAAGGGACCGGACTCCCTGCGAATGCTCGACCAGCACCTGCTGCGCACCCCCTATCTCCTCTCTCACGCGCCCCGGGTCCTGGTGATCGGCGTGGGGGGCGGCATCGACATCCTGAACGCCATCCGACGCGGCGCCTCCCGGGTGACCGGAGTCGACGTCCAGCAGATCACCGTCGACCTGCATCAGGGAATGCTCTCGGGCTGGACCGGCGGACGCTTCCAGCGGCCCGAGGTCGAGCTGGTGGCTGCCGAGGGCCGGCACTACGTGCGCTCCCAGGGGAGGCTCTACGACCTCATCCAGATCACGGCAGTGGATACCTTCACCGCGCAGTCGACGGGCGCCTACCTGCTGGCGGAGAGCTACCTCTACACCGTCGAGGCCTTCGACGATTACCTGGACCATCTGGAGGAGGACGGCGTCTTCTCCATCGTGCTGGGGGACTGGCTCTACCGGGACCCCTCGCTTCCCTCCCCACTCGCCACCCGCCTGGCGCTGGTGGCGCGGGAGGCGCTCGAGCGCCGGGGAGTCGAGAACCCCCGGGACCACATACTGCTCGTCGCCCAGCGCTTCGAGACGGGAGCGCCCGGGCCCGTCACGGGCAACGTGATCGGGGATCTGCTGGTGAAGAAGAAGCCGTTCCGGCCGGACGAGATCGCGACCCTCCGCGGGTTCGCCGAGACCCACGGCTTCGAGCTGCGGCTCGCCCCCGACAGCGAGGGGGACGCCTCGATCTCACGCCTGGTGAACGCTCCGGGAGACGAGCTGGGAGCCGCCCTGGAGGCGCAGCCCTTCGTCGTCCATCCTGTGACCGACGACCGTCCCTTCTTCTACCACGTGCTGCCGTGGGCGAGCCTCGCCAGCGGCGAGCGCATCCTCTGGATCTTCCCCGGCTCGACGACCGGTCAGATCGTGTTGCTGCTGATGCTGGGCCAGGCGTTGGTGCTGGGCGCGGTGCTGATCGGTCTGCCGCTGCGGCGGGTGCCCGCCGGCGCCCTCTCCCGGCGGCGCACCCTCCACTTCCTGCTCTACTTCCTGGGGCTGGGACTGGGCTTCATGCTGGTCGAGATCAGCTTCATCCAGAACTACGTGCTGCTGCTCGGCTCCCCGACCTACTCGCGCTCGGTGACGCTCTGCTCGTTGCTGCTCTTCACCGGCGTAGGAGCTGCACTGTGTCCCCGAGGCTGGCGACGACCGCGCCACTTCCTGCTGGGTCTCGTGGGCGTGACCGTCGCACTCGTGGTGATCGAGGTGCTGGCGCTCCCCCAGGTTCGCGAGGCGCTCCTGGAGGCGTCCCTCGGGGCGCGCCTGACGGCGACCTTCCTCCTGCAGCTTCCGCTCGGCATCTGTCTGGGCATGTACTTTCCCACCGGGGTGGAGCTGCTGCGGCGTTCGGAGCCACGCCTGGTGCCCTGGGCGTGGGCGGTGAACGGGTTCGCCTCGGTCGCAAGCTCGGTGCTGGCGGTGATCCTGGCGCTGGCGGTGGGGTTCGCGGGCGTCGCCCTGGTGGCGGCCGGGGTCTACGCGGTCGGGACGCTGGCGCTGGTCTCCGCGCTGCCCTCGGACGAGCCCGCCGGATCGCCCGCCGAGGGCCTGCGCGCGATGACGCGTTGATTCGAGGTCTCGAGGCCCAGCCGCGCGCGTAGCGAATCGAGGACCACGAACAGCCCCAGGAGCAGCGGGTTCTGGAAGTGGAAGCGCCGTACCCACCAGCCCGGCCAGCCCCGCTCCAGGAAGTAGTTGTGGAGCGAGATGATCCAGGAGGAGGTGCTGATCAGGTACTCGCTCCGGATGACCTCGAGCCCCTGCTCCTCGAGCATCCGCTGCAGGGCCGGCGTCGAGAAGAGGTTCCAGTGCCGCGGAAAGTGGTAGTGGCCCCACCAGGTGCGGCGGAAGACACGATAGTCCAGGCCTCCGAGGTTGGGAGTCTCGATGATGAAGAAGCCTCCCGGACGCAGGAGATCGTGCACTCGCTGGCAGATACGCACGGGGTCTTCCACGTGCTCGATGAGCTGGAGCATGATCACCGCGTCGAACTGGCCGTGGCCCTCTTCGAAGTCTTCCATCCGCGAGACGTAGGTCATGAAGCCCTTCCGTCTGCACTCCGCGACGGCCCGCTCGTCGAAGTCGATGCCGACGAGCTCCCACTCCGGAGATCCGTGGTCCCGCAGCAGCTCGAGAAACCGCCCATCGGCGCAGCCGACGTCGAGGACGCGCCTCTGTCCATCGCCGATCAGGCCGTGATAGAGGCGCACCTTGCGCGCCTCCCACAGCCGTCGGAAGGGCGCCACCAGCGCGCTTCCGCCTCCGGCGAAGGTGTAGTAGTCGGGGGGATAGATGGTGGAGAGATCCGCGGCCGAGGGCCGAGGGTTCAGATACAGGTGGCCACAGTCTCTGCACCGCGTGAAGGTGAAGCGATCGGGAACCGTGGCGTATTCGAAGTCGAAGCCAGAGGCGACGGGCTCGGCGCTCTGGGAGCCGCAGAGAACGCAGCGCGTCTCAACGAGGGAGATCGGTTCCAGGCTCGCGGACGACCCCGCGGGCGGGCTCGGGGGAGAGACTGTGCTGGATCGGGACTCCATGCTCCTCGAGATAACCCCGCCGTTCCCGAAAGACCGAAGCGTAGCGGTGCCAGGGCACCCGCGGCCAGAGATGGTGGACGGCATGGTAGTTGTGACCGAGGACCCACGGGGTGAGCCAGGGCAGTGCCACGATGCGCGTTCCCCGGAAGCGATCCGGGGGCAGCCCCACGTGGGGCAGGTAGTTGATGTAGGCGTCGAGCACGAGCTTCGCCAGGATCATCGGCAGCAGCCACAGCCAGACGAGGTCGAGCAGGAACCCCTGCCACCAGGCGATGGCATAGATCGCCACCATGGTCATCGTGGCTGCGCCGTCCCAGCGTCTCTCTCCCGGGCTGCGCGGATCGTCTCCCAGAGCTTCCCTGGCGTAGCGCAGCGCCCGCAGGTAGCGCGCGGGGATCGTCCAGAGGGGGCCGTCGATGTAGATGAAGTTCGGGTCCTCGGGCTGATTGAGCAGGGCGTGGTGTCGCAGGTGGATGAACTTCTGCAGGAAGAACGGCGGGGTATACGGGAAGATGCCCAGGGCGCCGACCAGGTCGTTGAGACGGCGGTGGGCGAAGACATTGCCGTGCGCGGCTTCGTGCCAGATCGTGAAGGCCAGGTGGATGGCGACCGTGGAGATCAGCACGTGAATGGGCAAGGCCAGGGGCGCGCGGGCATGGAGCACGGCGTTGCCGAACAGCAGCGCGTACATGGCCAGCAACAGCAGCACCGTCGCCCAGTCG
>JBDLIK010000178.1:0-6839 GCA_039714895.1 Myxococcota bacterium
GAGACTACAAGTATGCAAAAACAACATTACTCGAAGCAGCAATAGCGGATTTTCCTCGGGTGGAAACCATAATAACTGAAAGCACCTATGGCGCTCCTCAGGATCTCCGCCAGATGCTCGAGGACTTCCCGCCCGGCGTCCGCTAGATGGGCTGCGGGCTTCGCCCGCAGCCACCGGCTGTGCTCCCGCAACAGCCCCGGCGCGCGCCGCTTCGCTCGTCCTGAAGCCTCACGGTTGCGGGCTTCGCCAGCAGCCTTATACGTAGGCGCGGGCCATCAGCAGTAGCAGGGCCACATAGCCCAGGGTCAACCACAGCCCATTGCTCTTGAGTGCTCGCGTCACGGCTTCCCCTGCTCCTCTTCCGGTCGATTCCCAGGCGGTCAGTGTTCTGTTTCGTTCTATTTTCCGAGGACTTGAGCGGGTAGCACAAGAAAAGTACCCGACTGGTGATCCAGCTCACCGAACCGGTCGGCTTCTGCCGGCCTGAGTTCGACGGTGCTCAGGAGTTGCCGGTGAAGCGCGGGGTTCGCCGTTCGCGAGCGGCAGCCAGGCCCTCGAGCAGATTCTGGCTCTCGTAGTTGAGTGCCTGCTCGGCCGCTTCCGTGTCGAGCTGATCCGAAAGGCGGGCCTGCGCCGAGCGAGCGAGCGAGCGCTTGGTGGCCCGGACCACCCCCGGCGCGGATCCGGCGATCTCCTCGGCCAGGGCCCGGGCCCGGCTCCCGACCTCTTGCCGGGCCACGGCCTCGTTCACGAGCCCCAGGCGCTCGGCCCCGGCACCGTCCACGATGCGCCCGGTGTAGAGCAGCTCCGCGGCCCGTGCCGGACCCACCAGTCGCGGCAGCATCCAGGTGGCGCCCATGCCCGGATGGATCCCGAGACGCGCGAAGTTGAGGCCGAGTCGGGCGTTCCGCGCCGCGATGCGCAGGTCGCAGGCAAGGGCGACGCAGAACCCGGCGCCGATGGCATGGCCGTTCACGGCGGCGACGGTGGGGCAGGGGAGGTCGCGAACCGACAGGAAGAGCCCGTAGAACTCCCGCATGAAGCGGCGGTGGCGCTCGCGGACCTCGCCGCCGGGGCTCTCCACCCCGGCCCGGGCCTGGGATTCGATCATGTCGAGATCGCCCCCGGCGGAGAAGGCGTCGCCCGCGCCGGTCAGGATCACGACCCGGAGGTCCTCGTCGGCGGAGAGCTCGCGGATCCGCGCGGCCAGTGCCTCGCCCATGGCCCGGGTCATGGCGTTGCGGCGGGGCGGATCGTCGAAGGTGAGGGTGGCGACGGGCCCGCTCCGCTCGAGCTGGACCCTGGATTCCGCCATGGTGCGCGGCTCGCCGCAGCGGGCGCGCCCCTCACCGATCAGTCCGCGGAGCGGCGCAGGAAGGCCGGAAGCTCCTTGTCATCGTCCTCTTCCTCGCGGCGCTGGGTGCTGCGGCGCAGGAAGGTCGGCACGTCGAGCTCGTCGTCGAAGGGAGACATCCAGTCCTCGCCGTGGGTCTCCTGGGTCGCTGCCGGCTCGGCGGGCGCCGAGGCCCGTACCGGCTGCTCCTCGCGTTCGGCGGCCGGCGCGGAGGGCGCGTCGCTGCCCCGGCGCAGCACCCGCACGTTGGAGAGGTCCTCCACCGCGCGCTCGCCCCCCCGGCCGCGTCGGGCCCGACCGTCGTCGAGGCCGGTGGCGATCACCGTCACCCGCAGCTCGTCGTCGGCGAGGGTCTCGTCGATCACGGCTCCGAAGATGATGTTCGCCTCGTCGTGGGCCGCCTCCTGAACCAGCGTCGAGGCCTCGTTTACCTCGTAGAGGGTCAGGTCCTTGCTGCCGGTGATGTTGATCAGAACGCCGTGGGCGCCCTCGATGGACAGGTCCTCGAGCAGCGGGCTCGAGATCGCCGTCTGGGCGGCCTCGGCGGCCCGTCCCTCGCCGTGCCCGACACCGGTACCCATGATGGCCATGCCCATCTCGTTCATGATGGTGCGGACGTCGGCAAAGTCGAGGTTGATGAGCCCGTGCACGGTGATGAGATCGGAGATCCCTCGGACCGCGTTCACCAGCACCTCGTCCGCCAGTCGGAAGGCCTCCTTGACCCCCGCGTTGCGTCCGGCGAGGGCGAGCAGACGGTGGTTGGGGATGGTGATCAGGGTGTCCACCACCCGGTGGAGCTCGTCGAGCCCCCGGGAGGCGTGTCGCGCCCGGATCTTTCCCTCGAACTGGAAGGGCTTGGTGACCACCGCCACCGTCAGCGCACCGACCTCCCGGGCCACCTCGGCGATGATGGGAGCGCCGCCGGTCCCCGTGCCGCCGCCGAGACCGGCGGTGACGAAGACCATGTCGGTGCCGATCAGCAGCTCGCGCAGACGGTCCCGCGCCTCCAGCGCCGCATCCCGCCCGCGCTCGGGGTTCGCCCCGCAGCCGAGGCCCCGCGTGAGCTCCGGCCCGAGCTGCACCTTCAGCGGTGCGTGGCTGAACTCCAGGGCCTGGGCGTCGGTATTGGCGGCGATGAACTCGACGCCGCCCAGACTCGACTCGATCATCGAGTTGAGGGCGTTGCCACCGCCACCACCGACGCCGATCACCTTGATCTTGGCCTTGAGTTGCGCGGACTCCTCGAGCTCGAAGAGGTCGTCGTCTTCGACGTCCATCTCCGGCTCGAGCCCCGGCTCGAGCCGATCTTCGGGCTGCGACCGGGTGGTTTCCCGGCGCTGACGCTGACCTTCACGCGAACCACGATTCCTGGACGCCATGAGCTCACCCCCCCGGTGTGCGCGTCGAATGTCGCGCAGTTGCTATCGAAAGTCAAAGCTTTCGAGGGTCTTGAACGCGGAAGTTGCGAGTTCGTGATCGGGCTCACAACCTGCGCAGGCCGGATTCCCCCAGCATCACTCGAACTCCCCGTAGAACCACTCCCTCATGCGCTGGCGGACGCGGTTGAAGGTGGACTCGTCGCGGATGCGGAAGCGGCTGGGGCGCTGGGAACGGCTCTGGCTGAAGCCGTAGAGCACCAGGCCGACACCGGTGGCGTACATGGGGCTGCGGACCACGTCCCGGAGCCCGCCGATGTGGGTCGGGCTGCTCGGCCGCACCGGGGCCTCGAAGATCTCCTCGGCCAGGTCCGCCATGCCGTCGAGCGCCGAGGCTCCTCCGGTCAGCACGACGCCTGAGGGGATGCGGTCTTCGAGGCCGGCCTTCACCAGCTCCTGTCGGGCCAGCGACAGCACCTCGTCGGCCCGGGGCTCGATGATCTCGCACAGGATCTTGCGGGACACCTCCCGGGGATGACGGCCGCCGACGCTCGGCACCGAGAGCACGTCGTCGCTGTTCAGATAGCGAGCGGAGGCGCAGCCGAACTTCTTCTTGATCCGCTCGGCCTCGTCGAAGGGGGTGCGCAGCCCCACGGCGATGTCGTTGGTGAGGTGATAGCCGCCGAGGCCCAACACGCAGGTGTGCTTGATCGAGCCGTCCGCGAACACCGCGATGTCCGTCGTTCCGCCTCCGATGTCGATGAGGCAGACGCCGAGGTCCCGCTCGTCGTCCTCCAGCACCGCCTCGGCCGAAGCCAGGGGCTCCAGCACGATGTCGATGACGTTGAGGCCCGCCTTGTTGGCACACTTCACGATGTTCTGGGCGCTGGTGACCGCCGCCGTCACGATGTGCACTTTCGACTCCAGCCGCACCCCGCTCATCCCCAGCGGCTCCCGGATGCCATCCTGGTCGTCGATGATGAACTCCTGGGGGATCACGTGGATCACCTCGCGGTCCATCGGGATCGCCACGGCCTTGGCGGCATCGATGACCCGCCGCACATCGTTGTCCCGCACCTCCCGGTCCTTCACGGCCACCACCCCATGGGAGTTCATCCCCTGGATGTGGCCCCCGGCGATGCCCGCGTAGACCGACGTGATCTCGCAGTCGGCCATGAGCTCGGCTTCCTCCACCGCCTGCTTGATGGATTCGACGGTGGCGTCGATGTCCACCACCACACCCTTGCGCAGCCCCCGGGAGGCGTGCGTCCCGAGCCCCACCACGTCCACGCCGGTCTCCGTGCGCTCGGCCACGATGGTGCAGATCTTCGTGGTGCCGATGTCCAACCCCACGATCAGCTCGTCATTGCGTGCCATGCTGTCTCACCCCCCTCTCGGGCCGCCGGCTTCCCGGACCGCCTTCCCGCTCGCGAGGACCACCCGGTCTCCGAAGCGAAGATCGATACGTGCGGCCGCGCGCGCCTCCGCCGGAGCCCCGGTCAGGAGGAGACGCAGTCGCTCGAGTCTGGGGGGGAAAGGTCCGGTTCCTAGCACGATCCGGCCGGGAATGCCCCGCAGCCGCAGCACCACCCCTGCCGCCGCCTGGTCGGGCCCCAGCCGGATCTCCTCGGCCGGAGGCAGGTCGTGCCGGTCGAGGAGATCGGTGAGGCGGATCGCGTCGACGAGGGTCACCTCGGTCCCCGCCTCCACGACGATCTTCGCGAGCCCCTCCGCGCGCTCTGGGGAGGCCTTCGCGAAGACTTCGCCCGTCTCGTCCACGAGCCACGCCACGGGCGGCTGACCCTGGAGAACCACCGCCCGGGCCTCGCGCTCCACCACCTCCACGAGCACGCGCCCGGGAGGCAGGGGGGCCACCCGGGCATCCCGGATCCAGGCGTGCTGGAGGAGCCGCCCCTCCACCCGCGCCGGGTCCACCTCGGCGAGGGGGGTTCCGGCGCGGAGGCCGGTGCTGCGGGCCACGTCGGAGGCCGAGAGCACCGACCCGCCCCGGGCCGCGACGGACTCCAGTTCGAACCCCGAGAGCAGCGAGGCCCGTACCAGCTCGCCCGGATCGCGGGCTCCCAGGAAGGCTCCCGCCGCCAGCGCGGTCACGAACAGCAGCACGGAGTCGGCCCGGGAGCGGCCCGGCCGCGCCTCGCTCCGGCCCCGTCCCCCCGCTTCCGCGCGCATCACTCCGGCCTCCCGAGCATGCGCACCTCCGGCTCCAGCCGGACGCCGAGGTCGCGCAGGACCCGCTCCTGGGCCCGCTCCACCAGCGCCAGCACGTCCGTGGCCCGGGCGCGCCCACGGTTCGCGATGAAGTTCGCGTGGAGGGTCGAGATCTCGGCGTCGCCGCAGCGTTCGCCCTTCAGCCCGGCCGCCTCGATGAGCCGGCCCGCGTAGTCACCCGGGGGGTTCTTGAAGACCGAACCGCAGGAGGGCACGTGGAGCGGCTGCGTGGCGGCTCGCTTGGCCAGCAGACGCTCGACCTCCGTGCGCACCACCGAGGCGTCGGCCGGCACCACCGCCAGGAGCCCGGACAGGATCACGGAGCCGGGCGCCAGGCCTCGCAGCCCGCGGTAGCGGAATACGAGGCTCTCTCGTCCCAGGCGCCGGATCGCACCGCCGGTGGGGGTCATCACCTCGAGCTCACAGGTGGCGTCTCCGATCTCACGCTCGGCGATGCCGGCGTTCATGGCCAGCCAACCGCCCACGGTTCCCGGGATGCCCGCCCCGAACTCGAGCCCCGAGAGGCCCCGCTCGCTGCAGAAGCGGGTGAGCTGGCTATGGGAGACGCCGGCCTCGGCCAGCACCCGTCCACCCGGCCGCTCCTCGAGTCGTCGGAAGCGCGAGAGCTGCAGGACGACACCCTCCACGCCCCCGTCGAGCACCAGGGTGTTGAAGCCGTGGCCGACCAGGGTGTGGGGGAGGTCGTGCTCCGCGCAGATTCCGAGGAGGGCAGCGAGCTCGCGGCGATCCGCGGGGGTGGCGAAGGCCTCGGCGGGACCGCCCACGCGCAAGGATGTGTGGCGGGACATGGGAGCGTGGAAGCGCACCCGCTCTCCGAGAGCCGCCTCCAGCGCGGCGCGCGCCGCCGGGCCGATCACGAGTCCTCTCCGGCGAGGGCCTCGAGCAGGCGCGGTCCAAGGCTCGAGATGCTACCGGCGCCCAGGGTGACGACCAGGTCGCCCGGCTCGAGCTCGCCGGGCAGCCGGGCCAGCACCTCGTCGAGCTCGGGGACGAGCTGCACGGCGCGGTGGCCATGGGCGCGCACGGCCTCGACCAGCAGGCCGGCTCCCACCCCCGGGAGCTTCGGCTCCCCGGCGGCGTAGATCTCCGTCACCAGCACGCGGTCGGCATCGTTGAAGCTGGTGGCGAAGTCGTCGAAGAGGTCGCGGGTGCGCGTGTAGCGGTGCGGCTGGAAGACGACCACGATGCGTCCGGCATGGATCGAGCGCGCCGCGGCCAGGGTGGCGCGGATCTCAGCCGGGTGGTGGCCGTAGTCGTCCACCACCCGCACGCCCCCGACCTGTCCCTTGATCTCGAAGCGGCGCTCGATCCCCACGAAGCTCTCGAGCGCCTCGGCGGCCGCATCGAAGGGGACCTCGAGCTCCAGCGCCACCGCCAGGGTGGCCAGGGCGTTCTGCACGTTGTGACGGCCCGGCAGCCGCAGGCCCACCCGACCGAGACGCTCGCCCCTGCATCGCACCATGAAGCGAGTGCCGAGGCCGTTCAGCTCCGGATCCGAAGCCACCAGGTCCGCCTGGGAGGCGAAGCCGTAGGTGGTGATGCGCCGGGCCATGCGCGGCAGCACGGCCTGCACGCCGGGGTGGTCCAGGCAGAGCACCGCGACGCCCCAGAAGGGCACCCGGTTCGCGAAGGTCACGAAGGCGTCCTGCAGGGCCTCGAAGGAGCCGTAGTGATCGAGGTGTTCGGGGTCGATGTTGGTGACCACGGCGATCACCGGCGCCAGCCTCAGGAAGGAGCCGTCGCTCTCGTCGGCTTCGGCCACCAGCAGGTCTCCCCGGCCGAGTCGGGCACCGGTGGGGTCGCTCCCCGAGCCGAGCACGCGCCCCCCGATCACCGCGGTGGGGTCGAGGCCGGCGGCG
>JBDLIK010000179.1:0-6822 GCA_039714895.1 Myxococcota bacterium
CTGCGGGGCACCGGCATCGGAACCGGGCAGGCCAGCGGCCGCGTGCGCATCCTTCACGGCCCGGATCCCCAGGCGCTGCACGAGGGGGAGGTGTTGGTGGTGCGCTTCGCCGACCCGGGGTGGACGCCGCTGTTCCCGCGGGCCTGCGCGCTGGTGATGGAGGTGGGCGGGGTGATGTGCCACGCCGCCGTGGTCGCCCGTGAGCTGGGAATCCCGGCGGTCTTTGGCGTCCGGGACGCCACCGGGCTCCTGGAGGACGGGGCCCGGGTGACCGTCGACGGTGTCGCCGGCACGGTGACCCCCGATCTCACTAGGGGCTGACTCCGGAGTCGCGGGCGGGCCAAGCCCGCAGCCGACTACCCGTCGAGGACCGCGGCGGCTACGCGTTCCTCCAGGGTCCGGGTATCCCACCAGGTCATCTGGAGCTGCTTGGCGCGGCGGAAGTAGAGCTGGATGTCGTACTCGAGGGTGAAGCCGACCCCGCCGTAGACCTGCTGGGCCATGGCCGTCAGGTCGCGATAGGTCTGGCAGGCGAACAGCTTGGCCATGGGTGCCAGGCGGAGCAGGGACCGCCCCTCGGCCCCCGCCCAGGCGGCTTCGTAGACCAGGGTCTTGCCGCCGTCCACGGCGGTGGCGGCGTCGGCGAGGTAGTGGGAGATAGCCTGGAACGCTCCCAAGGGCTTGTCGAACTGCTTGCGCTCCTTCGCGTACTCGACGGTCATCTCGAGCGCGCGCTCGGCGCCTCCCATGGCCTGAGCGGCCAGCAGCACGATGCCTTCGAGCAGGACCGCCTCCCAATTCTGCCAGCCACTCCCGGAAGCTCCCAGGCGATCCGCTCCGGAGACCCGGACGTCGCGCAGATCGACCCGATACTGGGTGTCCGACGCCAGACTCTGCTGCTGGGTGAGGGTCACGCCCGGGCTTCGTGGATCGAGCAGGAACAGGTCGACGTCGCGGACTCCCTCGCCTGTGCGCGCCAGCAGCAGCAGCCGCGTCGCGGCCGACGCGAAGAGCACGTGTCGCTTGCTCCCCGAGAGCACGAAGGCGTCGCCGTCGGGACGGGCCGCCAGCGCCACGCCGGCGGGCCCGAAGCCGCGCTCCGGCTCGAGCCAGGCGGGAGTCAGGATCGCCTCCCCGGCAACGATCCGCGGCAACCACTCCCGCTTCTGCGCCTCGCTCCCGGCCCGGAGCAGGAGACCCGCGCCGATCACGGCACTCACGAAGTGGGGTGAAGGCGCGAGGGAACGCCCGAACTCCTCGTAGACGACGGCCGCCTCGAGGAGCGACTGCCCCGAACCGCCGTAGGCCTCGGGCACCAGCAGGCCGAGCAGCCCGAGCTCGGCGAGCTGCTTCCAGAATCCGTCGGGAACCCCGCTGGCGTCGTCCTCCATGGCCCGCACCACCTCGAGGGAGGCGTACTCACCGCAGACGCCGCGGACCATGTCTCGCAGCAGGTCCTGCTCTTCGCTCCAGTCGAGATCCATCGCTTCCTCCGGGCTGCGGCGGCGTCCGCCGCAGCGCCTCACGGATTCCAGTCGTCGCCCTTGCGCCGCCAGGGGTTGTCGTCCCCGCCCACCGGGAGCGCCACCCGGGCCTGGCAGTGCGTCGCCGGACGCCCGTCGGCCGTCAAGGTGACGTTCACCGTCGCGAAGCCGCAGCCCGCCGAGTCGCGCTCCACCTCCTCGACGATGCCGCGCATCTCCATGCGGTCGCCCACGAACACCGAATCCTTCATCCCGAAGCGCATCCGAGCGAGCCGGCCCCGGGGGCCCGTCCAGTCCGTCAGGTATCTCTCGAACCAGGCCGCCTGGTTGGGGGTGTTCATGAAGATGTCCCGGACCCCGTTGCGCTGCTGGGCGAAGTCGCGGTCGTGATGCATGGGACGCCAGTCGCGGCTGGCCAGGGCCCCCAGGATGACGGTGGTGGCCGACACCTCCACGGCGAGGGGCGGCAGCAGGTCGCCGGGCTTCACCTGCGCGAGGGTGAGGCTCCTGGTCGCCATCAGGCGTCCCTCCGGTAGCCGAAGCCCGTGTACGACTCGCGACCGACGAACTCGCCGCGCTGGTTCACGTACTCGACGTCGATCACCCAGAAGCGCCCGGTGCCGAGCTTCGTGGTCTTGGGATCGCTGACCGAGCGCAGCACCTGCCAGGTTCGGAGCCGATCGCCGGGACGCACCGGCTCGCCGAAGACGATCTCGTTGTCGGTCATCACCGCCTCGGGCAGCCCGAGGGCCTCTTTCAGGTCGAAGTGGACCTGCAGGGGCTGTCGCACCGACTCGCGCCCCGGCGCCCAGTAGTGGGGCCGGAACCAGGCGGAGAGCATGCTGGGCGGTGCGACCCAGCCGCCGGTGAGCTCCTGGGCGACCTTCTCGTCCCAGAACAGCGGGTTCCCGTTCTCCACCGATGCGCAGGTGGTGAACACGTAGCCGCGCTCGACGTCGAACTCCCCCTCCTCCTCGTGGCGCTTCTGTCCGATCCAGGAACGCACCTCCTCGGGTAGCTCGGACATGGCTCTCGCCTCCGGCGTGCTCACGCCACCACCCCTTCCTGACGGAGCTTCTCGATCTCCGAGGCGGGTAGGCCCACGGCCCGCAACAGCTCGTCGGTGTCGGTGGTCGACGCCTCCTTCACCGGCTCCGGCTGGGCGGGAGCCTCGGCGCCGGCGAGCACGCGACCCAGCTGGCGGAAGCGACCGTGCTCGGGATGCTCGGCCTCCGCGAAGGCATGACGAGCGCGGAGATGCGGATCCTCGACGAGCTCGGAGATGCTGTAGACGGGGGACACGCAGGCATCCGCGGGACCGAGGGCTGTCACCCACTCGTCCCGGGAGCGTCGCGAGAAGGCCTGGCGGAGGTCGGCCCGGATCTCGTCCTGGCGCGCATCGTCGAGCTGATGGGGAATGAGGTGCTCGAGACCCGTGGCCCGGCAGAGGTTGGCGAAGAAGTGGGGCTCGATGGCGCCCACCGCCAGCCAGCGGCCATCCCCGGCGGGGTAGAGGTCGTAGCAGGCGTAGCGCCCGGTGAGAAGTCCACTGCCGGGGCGGGGCTCGCTTCCGGTGGCGAGGTACTCGTCCACGTGGAGTGACATCAGCTGCAGCACTCCCTCGGTGACGCTCACGTCGAGGTGCGCGCCCTCGCCGCGGGTGCTCCGACGCAGCAAGGCCGCCAGGATCGACAGGGCCGCGTGCATCCCGCCGCCGGCGCTGTCCGCCAGGCTGGCCCCGGGGATGGGCGGGCCGCCGTCGGCACGAGGCTGGGTGCAGCCCAGGAAGCCCGCCAGGGCGAGATAGTTGAGGTCGTGCCCCGCCCAGGCCGCGTAGGGGCCGTGCTGGCCATAGCCGCTCGTCGAGCAGTAGACGATGCGCGGGCTCGCCCGGCGCACGTCCTCGTAGCCGATGCCCAGGCGTGCGGCCACGCCAGGGCGGAGGCTCTCGATCACCACGTCGGCGTCGGCGGCGAGGCGCAGGAAGGCATCGCGACCCGCCGGCGCCTTCAGGTCGATCCGAACGCGCTTCATGCCCCGGTGGCCCGCGTAGGCGTGAAAGGCGGGCTCGATCTGCACCCCCTTCCGGCGCGGGGGCGCGCCCACCTTCACGACCGCGGCCCCGTAGTCGGCCAGGATGCGGGAGCAGCGTGCCGCCGGGCCTACGGTGGCCAGGTCGAGCACGGTCACTCCCTCGAGCGGGGGGCCCGAAGCCATCGGCGGTCAGAAGTTCCGCGGCAGGCCGAGCTTGCGGCGCGCGATGATGTTCTTCTGGATCTCCGACGCGCCGCCACCGATGGTGTCGATGACCGAGTAGCGGTAGCTCATCTCCGGACGGCCGCGCAGGGGCGCTTCGGAGGTATGGACACGGAGCTGTCCGCCGGGACCGGCGAGGTCGAGGGACGCGTTCGCCAGGCGCTGGGAGAGGCCGGTGGCGTAGAGCTTGTACGCCGACGCCTCGCAGGTGGGGGGCTTGCCGCCCTTCATCGACTGGGAGACGACGCGCAGGCCGAGCACCCGAGCCACCTCGCACTGCGTGGCGAGCCAGGCGATCTCCCGACGCACGAAGGGATCCTCGCGCAGGGGGCCGTCGTCCCGGCGCGCCGTCTTCGCGTGCTCCACGTGCTCCTCGAGGCGTTGTTCGATGGGCGAGAACGTGAACATGGTGAAGCGCTCGAGGTCGAGGGCCTCGGAGATGTAGTTGAAGCCCTTGCCTCGCTCGCCCACCAGGTACTCGTCGGCGACGAAGACGTCCTCGAAGAAGACCTGGTTGGTGATCTCGTCTCCCATGGTGGGCATCGCCTGGATCTCGAGGCCCGGGTGGTCCATCGGGATCAGGAAGAGGCTGATGCCCTGGTGCTTGGATTTGTCGGGATCGGTGCGCGCGCCCACCCAGTACCAGTCCGCAAAGTGGGCGGAGGTGGTGAAGATCTTCTGGCCCGTCAGGCTCCAGCCTCCCTCCACCGGGAGCGCCTTGAGCTGGATGTTGGCGGCGTCGGAGCCCGCCTGGGGCTCGCTGTAGCCGACGGCGAACTCGATCTCGGCGTTCAGGATCTTCGGCAGGAACTCCTGCTTGAGCTTCTCGCTGCCGTGGCGGATCAGCGTCTTGCCGATGATGCCGACGCCCTTGCCGATCTGGGGCGCACCGCGCCGGGCCAACGCCTCGTTGAGCAGGTACTCGTAGACCCCCTCGCGCTCGCCGCCGCCGTACTCCTTGGGCCAGGTCATGCCGAGCCAGCCGCGCTCGGCCATCTTGCGCACGAAGGCCCGGCGCGGCGGCGTATCGACGATCTGCGCCATGTTCTCGCGGGTGACGTCCATGACTTCCGGCGTCTCCTCGGCATCCAGGAAGCGCTCGACCTCGGCGGCGAAGGCCTGCTCGGCGTCGGTGAACTCGAAATCCACGGAGTGTCCTCACGGCTGCGGCCGGTTGGGAGGCGGAAGCGGGTTCCGCCAGGCCGACAGACTCCACAGATAATATACGATACGTCGCGTATAGGAAATCGGATCCCGGGCTTGCCCCTGGGGGAGCGGCGGGTTCTGGAAAGGGTGGGAGACGTCCATGCGCACGGGAGAAATCCGACACGCCGAGCGCGCCCGTTGGGGCAAGCCCCTGGCGGGCGTTCGCGTGCTGGCGGTGGAGCAGATGCAGGCGCTGCCCTACGGGACACAGCTGTTGGCCCATCTCGGAGCGGACGTGGTGAAGGTGGAGCCACCGGAACGCGGCGAGTCGGGGCGCCAGGCGCGGCCGGCGATTCGGGACGACGACGGTCGCGAGGTGGGCGCCACCTACCTGCGCAACAACCTTTCCAAGCGCAGCCTGAGCCTCGACCTCAAGCAGACACCGGGGCGCGATCTCTTCCGGCGCCTCGTCCCCCACTTCGACGTGGTGGCGGAGAACCTCGCGTCGGGCACCGCGGCGCGGCTCGGGATCGACTACGAGTCGCTGGCGGAGATCGCCCCGCGCCTGGTCTATGTCTCCATCTCGGGCTTCGGTCGCCAGGGCGACTCGCCCTACGGGAGCTGGCCCGCCTACGCGCCGATTGCGGAGGCCATGGGGGGTCTGTACGAGCCCAACCGACGGGAGGGCGGTCGGCCTCCGGTGGTGGTGGCCGGGGCCCTGGGCGACATCGGCACGGCGCTGTTCGCCGTGATCGGGCTGCTGGCCGCCCTGCGCCAGCGCGACGCCACCGGGCTGGGGCAGCAGGTGGACGTCGCCATGTTCGACTCGATGATCGCCATGACCGACATGGTGCCCTTCATGTGGTCCATGGGCATGCCCGCGTCCTGGGCGGGGGCCGGCACCACGGCGATCTGCTCCTCCTTCCGCGCGAAGGACGGCTACTTCGTGGTGGCGGTATTCCGCGAGCACCACTTCGAACGGCTGGCGACGGCCGTGGGACACAAGGAGTGGCCCAGCGACCCGCGTTTCTCGAGCCGCGAGGGCTGGGCGGAGCACCTCGAGGGCGTCGTACGACCCGCCCTCGAGGCCTGGGCCGCGGACAAGACAAAGCTCGAGGCGGCCCGGGCGCTCTGTGAACTCGGGATCGCCGCCGGACCCAGCAACACGGCGGAAGACCTCTACGGGGATCCCCACGTCGCGGCGCGGGACATGCTGATCGAGGTGCCCCGTCCGGACGCGGAGCGACCGCTGCTGGTGGTGGGCAACCCCGTCAAGCTCTCCCGCGTGGCGGAGGGCCCCGTCGAGCGCTTCCCGCGCCTGGGGGAGCACAGCTTCGAGGTGCTGCGGGAGGTCCTCGCCCTCGAGGACGCAGAGCTCGAGCGCCTCCGCGGCGCGGGCATCATCTGACGCCCCGCCCGGCAGAATCCACCAACCCTCTCCTCGAGCTGGAGCTCGAAGCGTACTTCGGCGACGGGAGCCCCGAGTGCTTCGTGCTCAAGGACGTCCTCCAGCTCGGAACGCGCACGTAGACCCTCCAGCCCCGGGCCGTGACCCCTCCGAGCCGATAGCCAGCGGTGGGGAAGAAACGGAGCTCTCGGACCACCACGTCGTGCAACGTGACGAAGGGAGGCATCGCCTGAGTGCTCGGTGAGAAGATCACCAGATCGGGGCGCTCCGATCGGATCCGGTCGACGATCGGCGCGAAGTGCGCGCGCAGGGCCGCCGCCCTGGCGCGCGGATCCTCGAGCGCCAGCGCGGCCGGTACGGTGTAGTGGCTGGTCCAGGGACGCATCAGCTCGACGTCGTGGCGAAGCGCCCAGGAGAAGATGCCTCGCTCCACAGCCGGGCTGAGAAGCGCGATGCTGCCGGCGCCTTCGATCCATGGGGCCAGCTCTCGTACGGCGACGGGCAGCGGCCTCCGCACTGTGGCGGCGA
>JBDLIK010000180.1:0-6818 GCA_039714895.1 Myxococcota bacterium
TCCTGGACGTACATGGATCTACAGCTGGTCCAGGTACGGATTGGCGACGGGCTTCGACTCGTAGACGAGGAGATACCCGGCCATCCGCACCCGGTCGGTCGCAGGTCCGGGCTCGTCGTAGTGGAGCCAGTGCAAAGGAGGTCCGCCGGCCCCGTCGTCGAACTCCTCGAGGGTCTGGCGGCTGGCGCGTTTTCCCAGCACCCGCGAGCCCGGAAAGTGGTAGAGCGTCTTCGGATCGAACGAGCGCACGATCACGTAGCGAAGGCTCGCCTCGCTGGCTTCGAAGGGCTCCGCTCCCACGACCCATCCCGTCGTGCCCCATTGGTTCACGTACTGGCGGCGTCGCTCGGCGTCGAGCCCGGTCGGCATTGCGGCAAGCCCGTCGGGTCGCAGGATCAGCAGGGTGGAGGGGTCGCTGCAGTCGTCGATCTCGAAGCGACCGGAGTGATGCAGCAGCGTGGACAGGTAGCGGGTCGAGACCTGGATCAACCGGTCGCTCCCCGAGGCTGTCTTTCGGCAAGCAAGAACAGGGCAACGAGAGTGAGGATGAAGGTGATGTATCCCGACAGCAGGTGGAGCGGCGTGTCGAGCAGGCCGTAGCCGGCCTGCTCTGCCAGGATCGCCAGCGCGACTATGCGCGCGACGTTGCAAGCGAGCGCCAGCGGCACGGCCGCCAGCAGCAGGACGGCGCGGCGGGTCTTCGATCTGGCCATGTAGGCGAGGATCAGCGCGACCGTGACGGCCGCGTAGAGGGCACTGAAGCCGCTGCACTCTTCGACGACCTTCAGGGTGCCGTGCGGGAGATGGATAAACGTGCCCTGAGCGAAGACCGGGGCGCCGAATTGGCCGAGCACCCAGCCGGTGCCATCGGTGGTCAGCTCGCGCAGATACAGATGGATCTGCGTCATGAAGGCGCCCGGAACCGGTAGCATGAACAGCGTGAGGAAGAAGGGAAAGGCCAGGGCGCGGGTTCTGCGGGGGCCCAGCAGCAGCAGGGAGAGCCCGGGCAGGCACAGGATCAGCGCGAAGGCGGCCAGCAGCTCGGTCTTGATGGCGCCGTCGATCGCGATGAAAAACAGCGCGGGGAGCAGGAAGGCGAAGCCCCAGGCCGAGGGCTCCTCCCGCTTCACGGGCTGCCGCTTCAGCGCGTGGTACGCCAGGAAGCCCGAGAGCAGCGGAACGAACATCCCGTGGCCGTTGTGCCAGATGCTCCGGGTCCACTTGTCCCAGAGGAAGACGAAGGTGGGCGCCGCGAGCAGCAGGAAGGTCGCCAGCCACAAGCCGTGCAGCCACGGGGCGCTGCGCGAAGGAATGCGCTCCAGGTTGGACGACAGCTCGCGGGCCTCCGTGGGGGACGACGGCGGATTCTAGCCGATGTGCCCCAGGGGGGAACGCGGCTCGACGTGACGGTCCCGCTCCCAGCGATCGACGCGGCGGGCGGGCGCAACCTGCGCAGGCGCCGGCGGCGACTCGTGGAACCGCGCTATCGTCCCGCCGAGAGGACGGCCCGGGGCGGGATGCGTCCGACGGCCGGCCCGGGGTGCGACTCCTCCGCCCGCCGCGGCGACAGCGGGTGTCCTGAAGGATTGCTACCGGGGAGACCACGCGCTTGCTGTACTTCGGCATCCCGTTGAAGCCGCGCAGGTTCTCCAGGAACTGGGAGCAGGTTGTCGCGAACTTCCACACGACCCTTCGCTCCGTGCTCAACCAGAGCGATCCGAACTTCCGGGTCGTGGTGGCCTGCTCCGACGAGCTTCCGCAGGGGCCGCGCGACCCGCGGGTCGAGTTCATCCACGTACCCCCTGCTCCCTCGGTGTCGGAGCCCGGGGAGTGGGACCGGCGCTGGCGGGTCTGGTCGATCGGTCAATACATCCGCGAGCGGGGCGGAGGTGCGGTGATGATGGTGGATGCCGACGACCTCGTCAGCTGTCGGATCGCGGCGTTTGCCAACTCGCACGCGGAAGGCGACGGATACATCGCGCGAACCGGATACGAGCTCGACGACCGCACGGGCAGGCTGCGCTGGGCGCCGCGCTTCTGGAACCTCTGCGGCACGTGCGCCGTCACCCGGGTCTGGCCCGACGACATCCCCGACGTGTTCGACCGGCATTTTCCCGAGACCGTCTACGGAACTCAGCACCAGCATCTGCGGAGACGATTTCAGTCGTGGGGAAGGACCCTGCGGTGGTTCCCCTTTCCGGTGGCGGTCTACCGGGTGTTCACCGGCGACAACCTCCGGGAGCTCCTGGGCGACGATTTCGGCTGGAAGCACCAGGTGCTGCGCCGGCTGATCCCGAGCCGACGTCCGACCCCGGAACAGCGCCGCGAGTTCTGGGGGGAGGCGTAGGTCCGGCGGCGCGCGTGGCGGCGGCCGGGACCCTCGAGCTCAGCCCGGCCCGCCGGAGGTCTCCGGAAGCGACCGGGAGAGCGGCACGCGGCTCAGCAGCCAGCGAACCTCGGAGAGGTCCGGCTCCTCGGCCGGCTCATCGCGCAGGTCGCGGACCGACAGCGCCCGGAGCTCCCCGCGAGGCAGGAACCCGACCTTGGAGTCGCGTCCGACCACCGCCATGCGCATCTTCGCTCGACGCCGCGGAATCCCCATTAGGGCGTAATCGCGATCGGCCTGGTAGTCGAGGAGAGACTTGCCCGTCATGAAGCGCCCCGCCTCGAGATCGACGCCCATGTAGTCGAAGAGGGTCGGAAACACGTCCTCGTGGCCGGAGAAGCGGTAGCGCGTCTCGGCGGGCTCGGGCAGGCAGATCAACAGGGGCACTCGGGCCATCTCGTTGTTGAGCCCCCAGGTATGGCCGAAGCGGCCGCGCTCGAAGAACTCCTCGCCGTGGTCCCCGGTGATGACGAGCACCGTGTCGCCGGCGCGCCCCGTCTCTTCCAAGGCCGCCACGACCTCACCGATCAGATGGTCGGCATAGCCGGCTGCGTTCCGCTGGCGATTCTTCAGGCCCTCTGCGTGCTCGCGGAGGGGGTTGCTCGCGATCGTGTTCATCAACTTCAGCGACTCGGGAGCCACCGGCTCGAAGTTCCGGAAGCGCTCCGGGAAGTAGTAGTTCCAGTGCGTGGCGTAGAAGAGCACGACGTCGAGGTGGGGCCGACTCCAGTCGCGCCGGCGCAGATCACCGATCAGCCTCTCCACCATGCGCTGCTCGGCCTCGACGTGGGAGTCCGCCAGCGTGGAAACGTCGCGATCGAATTCCGCCTCGAAGAAACGCTCACCCACGTCGTCGTAGTCCAGGTCGACCGAACGATACAGGGAGCGCTCGTAGCCCAGCCGCCCGAGAACGCCGAGCGGAAGCGGCTGGAGCCACTCGTGGGCGAAGTCCCAGTAGTAGAACATCGAGAGCCCGTTGAGCAGGCCGAAGACCCCGCTGGCCGTGTCGGGACCGGTCGCGAAGTGATATTCCGGAGACAGACAGCGCTCGCTCAGCCGCGCCAGGTGCGGCGCGATCTCCGGAGAGACCAGGTCCCAGCGGAAGGACTCGAGGATCATCACGAGAATGTCGGGACTTCGCTCCGTGCGCAGAGGGCCCTCGAGAATTTCCCGCCTGGCATTGCGCAGGATCTCGAAGCGCCGTCGCGTTTGCGCTGGACTCAGTCGCAACGGGGCGCCATCGGCGCCTATCGCCACGACCGCAGCGAGCTCGCCCGGGGGCCCCGGCCGCAGGGAGAACCACGGCAGCCGCTCGCGCAGGCTGCGCGCAAAGGCATCCGGAGTGCGCAACGGGCCGGCATCCAGGGCTACGAAGCCCAGCGCACCGACCAGCAGCGTGCGCCGCCAGCGCCAGATCCGGCTCCCGGCGCCCCCGAGCCAGCGGGCGCGGGCCATGAGCCGGAGCAGCAGGAGCGCGGCCGCCAGCGCCCCGATCAGCAGCCCCGCCCCGAGTCCGGCGAGCTGCCAGCCGACGTCCACCTCGCCGGTCGAGATCGCATCGAGAATGATGGGGAGCGTCTCCCGGCTCAGGTGCTCGCGGAAGAGCGCATAGTGCATGCGAAACGCGACCAGGCACACAGCCACCAGGCCCGACGCCAGGGCGAGGGCGAGGTCCGGGCCCACCGCTCGCCGGCTCAGAATCCGGATTGCCTCGGTCACGGCGTAGAGGGCCGCCGCAATCAGGAAGAAGGTGCTCAGCAGTACGCTGAGCCC
Organism: Myxococcota bacterium; assembly: GCA_039714895.1. Taxonomy (GTDB): domain Bacteria; phylum Myxococcota_A; class UBA9160; order UBA9160; family DASRUS01; genus JBDLIK01. The sequence continues at coordinate 4,160 of JBDLIK010000180.1, forward strand.
GGGCACAGACCACTCGCCCAGGCGGATCGATCCCACGTCCATGATGTAGCCGCTGAGCAGGGCGGCAAACACCGCCAAGTAGAGCACGGCAGCGGTGGGCGGAGTGCTGTGTTCGACGATCCGTCGCAAGAAAAGGTCCGGGGTCAAGAGGAATGCTAGCAGACGGGCGAGCGTCGCTCACCCGTGGGATCGGCCTTCCGGGCCGGGTTGCAGCAGGCCGCTCGATTCGGAACCCCAGCAGAGTATCCTCTCGGCCCCTCGCCGCTGGAGGACCGAGCTTGAACGCTGGTACTCAACGCGATGCGATCCGGGACCTGATCCGGAGGGATAGGATGGAAGCAGAACTCGGTGCGCGCGAGCTACGCTCTCAGGCCAGCGGCTGGCCCGGGAGTAGCGGAGGCACCGGGCAGCCCAGGCTGTCGCCGATCGCGCGGAAGAGCTCCGCCTCGGGTCCCGCCACCTGGCCGTCGGCGGCGATGACCTGCGCGCACGCCCGCAGTACGCGTTCCTTCCCCTTCGAGTCGAGTGACGCCGCTCGTGCGAGCGCTTCGTCGAGCGGCGCGAGGCCGACGCGGTCCGGCGGCAGCAGCCGTAGCTCGCCCTTGACGAGATCGCGCCCGGCCCGGCCCACGGCCTGTTGCGCCGCGCTCTCGGACAGACCCCCGACGCGTACCAGCGTGGAGAGGATTACCTCCAACACCTGGCGTAGCTGCTGCTGGGATCGCAATCGGCGCCGAGGCCGGTGCACGCCTTCGAAAGTCGGCGCGAGGTGGGTGAGCAGGATCCGCTGCAGCGTCCACTCGAACAAGTCGATGCGCTGGTCGGCTTGCACGAGGTCGCGCACGAGGCTCTGAAAGCGCTCGTACTGGGAGCTCGAGAGCTCGCGAAGCGCGGGCAGCGCCAGGTCGATGAGGGGAAGGCGATGAGCCGGGCCGAGGCCATCCACCTCGGGCAGCAGCTTGCGCGTGAGCCCCGGGACCCCGGTTTCGGCGTTCGCGTCGAGGATCTCGAGCTGAAGCCTGCGGGACTCGGCATCCGCATCCATCAGCAGCGCGTAAACGACCGCGCGCGCAGCAAAGGGATCATGGGCCGCCTCCTGCACCGCGGGCGGTAGCTCGCGCAGCAGCCGCGCGGCGTGTTCGAGGTGTGAGGCGGAGATGCATCCCATCTGCTCGACCGCGCTCCCAACGGGTGCGCGCTCGACGGGCGCCGCAGCAGTGTCGCCACCCGCGAACCCGGCCGCGGCGGCGTGGTGAGTCGGTGCAGCTCCGGCGTGAGCTCCGACCCTCGCACCTTCCCCGCTCGCCCAGCTGGGGTCGAGGACCTTGATGCGCTCGGCCAGCGGCGGGTGCGTGGCGAAGAGAGAGTTGAGGCCCGAGCTGAGCGCCTGGCCGAAGAAAAGATGGCTCGATTCCGGCGCCGCCGGACTCTCGATCTGCGAGCCGGTCTCGAAGCCGCCGATCTTCTTGAGCGCACCCGCGATGCCGTCGGGGTTGCGGGTGAACTGGACCGCCGATGCGTCCGCGAGAAACTCGCGCTGACGACTCACCGAGGCCTTGATGAGGTTGCCGATCAACGTGCCGAGAGAGCCCACGGCCATCAGAGCGGCGCCGATCGCCAGCATCGCCATCGCCGAGTTGTCCTTGCTGCTCCGCCGCGAGGCCGCGCCGGCCCACAGCGAGGAGCGCAGCAGGAAATAGCCGATCATCCCGATCACGAGAATGCCGTAGAGCACGCCCATCAAACGAATGTTGAGACGCATGTCTCCGTTCAGGATGTGACTGAACTCGTGGGCGACGACTCCCTGCAGCTCGTCGCGGGTGAGCTGCTCCACGCAACCGCGCGTGATGCCGACGACGGCGTCGCTCGGGCTGAAGCCAGCCGCGAAGGCGTTGATCCCCGCCTCGTCCTCCAGAAGGTAGACGGGCGGCGTGGGAGTGCCCGAAGCGATCGCCATTTCTTCGACGACGTTCAGGATCTTCCTCTCGAGGGGCGCGGTCGAATCGGAATGCAAGAGGCGACCGCCCAAGCCTTCGGCCACCACTCGCCCACCGCCCGAGAGCTGGCTGATGCGGTACAGGCTAGCGCCGCCGATCACCACTCCGGTGAGGAGGCCGACCTGCAACATCAGCACGGGATCGAGCCACACGATTTCGAACACCAGCTGCTGGGTCGCGGGGTCCGTGCCGCGAAAGCCGGTGGCCACTGCCGCGATCCCATAAAGGCTCAGCGCGATGGCGACGGCCGCCAGACAGAAGAGGAAGACGAGGCGGGTCGTGTTGCGACGCGCCTGGTCCTGGTGCTCGAAGAACTGGGTGGCCATGACGCGGTCGCCGGTCCCTTGAGTGTGACGGGTGGCGTGGGGTGGATGGAGCTCTTGGGGCCGCCTAGAAGGAGACCTTCGGCGCCTCGGCGATCGCCTGGCTGTCGAACTCCAACAAGGCCACGTCCCGGCTGTGGCCGAACATGCCCGCGAAGATCACCGCCGGAAAGCTCTGTTTGGCGATGTTGTAGGCGGTGACGGCATCGTTGAAGGCCTGGCGCGAGAACGCCACCTTGTTCTCCGTGGAGGTGAGCTCCTCTGTGAGCTGCTGCATGTTCTGGCTGGCCTTGAGATCGGGGTACGACTCCGAGAGCGCCAGCAGGCGTCCCATCGCCC
>JBDLIK010000181.1:0-6785 GCA_039714895.1 Myxococcota bacterium
CGGGATCCGGCGAGCGGAGCATTTCTCGCGGTTCGTCGGCCAGCACGTAGGGAGGCCGGGCCCCGCGCAGAAAGAGCACTGCGAGATCTCCGGCCTGATAGGGCGGCGGCCGCAGCGGCGATCGCTTGACCCGGAATTCGCCGGGTACCTCGCCCGACAGGCCGGTGGCGTCGTGGACCAGCAGGCGGCCCGGCTCCACGGCCACGATCCGGCCGACGGCCACCGCGTCCGAGGCTGACAATCTCGCGTGCAGCGGGGGGGGTGGCTTGGGCAGGGGGTGGAACTGGGCCCACACTTTCGCCGCGCCGAGCCCGAGCGCCAGGAGGGCTGCGCCGAAACACCGCAGACCGACAGCCGAGGGTCCCATGGAGGAGAAGATAGGAGATGGGAGGCGGCTACACTGAGTGCAGCAGCAGGAGGGGCCCATGCCCACGGTCCACGTGCCGCCCCCCTATCGGGGACCCACCCAGGGGGCAGCCGAGATCCAGGTGGAAGCGTCCACCGTGTTGGGGTGTCTGGAGGCGGTGGAGACCCTGCATCCCGGTTTTCGGGGCCAGGTTCTCGATGCGAGCGGCCGTCCCCACCGCTTCGTCAAGCTCTTCGTGAACGGGGAGCTGATCGATGGCGAGGTGCTGACCGCTCGCGTCAGCGAAGGAGATCGGGTCGAGGTGCTGGCTGCCATCGCCGGCGGCTCCGAGCCGGCTCGCTGTGGCCCTTTGCCCCGACGGGGCGCCTCGCTGTACAATCATCAGTTCGACCATCAATCGCGGCCGAGGAGGGACTCATGAGCGGTGGACCGACGGGCGATCGCCTGATCCGGGTCGATATGACCCACCAGACGGTGAAGATCGACCCGTACCCGGACGACTGGAAGCTGCTCGGGGGCCGGGCGCTGTCGGCGCGCATCCTGCTCGAGGAGTGCGACGCATCCTGCGATCCCCTGGGAGCGGACAACGTGCTGGTGATGGCGCCGGGCGTGGTCTCGGGCACGGCTGCACCCACCTCGGGCCGCATCTCCATCGGCGGGAAGAGTCCGCTCACCGGAGGCATCAAGGAGGCCAACGCCGGGGGCGAGCCCGGCCAGGACCTCATGAAGATCGGCTATCGCGCCATCGTGGTGACCGGCAAGCCGGCCGACGCCAGCAAGCGCTACGGCCTCGAGGTGACCTCCGAGGGCGCGCGGGTGGTGGCCGCCGACGACACCAAGGGCATGTGGAACTACGCCCTGGCCGAGACACTCTCGGCGCGGTACCCGAAGACGGCCTCGTTCATCAGCATCGGGCCGGCCGGGGAGCTGCAGCTCTCGGGCGCTTCGGTGGCTTGCACGGACGAGAAGCAGCGACCGGCTCGCCACGCGGCGCGGGGGGGTCTCGGTGCCGTAATGGGCTCCAAGGGCCTCAAGTACGTCTCGGTCGACAACGAGCGCAAGCCCGTCCGGCGGCCCGCCAACACGAAGGACTTCTACGCCCTTTGCAAGTCCTACACCAAGGAGTACCAGGCGGGGCCGCAGATGTTCAAGCACGGCACCAGCTCGGTGGTGCCCGTCGCGAACATGCTCAACACCTTTCCCTACAAGAACCGAACCGAGGGGCAATCGCCGGACGCCAAGACCCTGGACGGCGCGCGCATCGTGGAGAGCTTCGAGGAACGCGGCGGGGGCATGCACAACTGCATGACCGGCTGCATCGTCCAGTGCAGCAACATCGTCCACGACGCCGAGGGCAACTACAAGACCTCTGCCCTCGAGTTCGAGACGCTGACCCTGCTCGGGGCCAACTGCGCCATCGCGAGCTGGGAAGACGTGGCGGATCTCGACCGCCTCTGCGACGAGCTGGGTCTGGACACCATCGAAACCGGGGCGGCCATCGCGGTCTACATGGACTCGGGCGGGCTCGACTGGGGCGACGCCGAGGGCGCCAAGCGCATCGTGAAGGAGATCGCCGAGGGCACCGAGCTCGGCAAGGCCATCGGCAACGGGGCGCTTGCCATCGGCAAGAAGCGCGGACACAAGCGCATCCCGGTGGTGAAGGGCCAGGCGATCCCTGCCTGGGATCCTCGGCCGCTCAAGGCCACCGGCGTCACCTACGCCACCAGCCCCATGGGCGCCGACCACACGGCCGGGCTGATCGTGAACCCGGGTCTGCCGCCGGCGGAGTACGCGCGGGCCTCCCAGGAGGCCCAGCTCGTGAATGCGGTGTGCGACTCGTCGGGCTTCTGCCAGTTCCTGCAGCCCACCATCAATGACATCGCCCAGTACTACTCGTTCCTCTACGACGAGGAAGTCACGTCCGAGCAGGTGGCGGACATCGGCTGGCAGTGCCTGGTGGACGAATGGAAGTTCAACGATGGCGCGGGCTTCAGCGAAGAGGACGACGACCTTCCCGACGTCATGAAGGACGAGGGGGTGGGACCGGATCACTCGCTGAAGTTCGACGTCGCCCGGGACGTCATCGCGCAGGCGCGGAACCAGCGCTTCGATTCCCGGCCCGAGCTCTTCGCCACCAAGGCGACGGGCTGACGCGGATCCGCGCCGGCCGCGGGGCGATGGCGGGCAGGGGGAGGCGCTCCCCCTGCCCGTTCGGTTTCCGGGGCGCCCCAACATGTCGATGAAGCACGACGTCCGGATGAAGGGCTTCGCCGAGCGGGTGGATGTCGAGGACGTGGATCGCTTCCTCATCCGGACCGCGCGCGCCCTGCCCGCCGAGCCGGTGCCCGTGCTGGAGTGCATCGGTCGGGTGCTCGCCGAGGGCGTGCGCGCCCGGGTCAGCGTGCCCTCCTTCGCGCGCTCGGCCATGGACGGCTACGCCGTGCGCGGCGAGGATACTTTCGGTGCCTCGGATTGGGATCCCATCCGGCTCGAGCTGGTCGGTGTGTCGCTGCCCGGTGCCCCGTTCGCGGGCTCGGTCTGCTCCGGCGGCGCGGTACGCATCATGACGGGCGCCCCGCTGCCCGACGGAGCCGACGCAGTGGCGATGGCGGAGGTCTGCCGGGAGGAGGCGGGATCCGTGGAGGTGCGCGAGCCCGTCGCGCCCCGGAAGAACGTGGGGGCGGTGGGCGAAGACGTCCGCGCGGGCGAGGTGGTGCTGAGAGCGGGCCGGCGGCTGCGTGCCCAGGACGCGGGATTGCTGGCCTCCATCGGGGTCGCCGACGTCCCCTGCGTGCGACGCCCCCGGGTCCGGCTGGTGGTGACCGGAGACGAGCTCTTGCCTCCTGGGAGCCTGCCGGAGGGGGCGCGAATCGTGGACAGCAACTCCGTGGTCCTGCACGGGCTGGTGGCCCGGGATGGCGGAACGTTGCTGGCCTACGAGATCCTGCCGGATCGCGAGGAGCGCATCCGGGAGGTCCTCGCCTCGGGAGGTGCCGACGTGGTGCTGGTCAGCGGCGGCAGCTCGGTGGGCCAGGAGGACCATGCCCCGCGTCTGGTGGCCGAGCTCGGTAGCCTCGAGTTCCACGGCGTCTCCATGCGCCCTTCGAGTCCGGCAGGCGTGGGCCGGATCGGGACGGCCTTCGTGTTCCTGCTGCCGGGCAACCCCGTTTCGTGCCTGTGCGCCTACGAGTTCTTCGCGGGCCCGACCCTGCGCGCTCTGGGGGGCCGCCCGCGCACCTGGCCGCATCGTCGCACGCGGCTTCCCCTGGCCCGCAAGATCGCCTCGGCGGTGGGACGCACCGACTACGTGCGCGTGGCCATCGAAGCCGGCGCCGTGGTGCCCCTGGCCACCTCCGGTGCCTCCATCCTCTCGTCCACCGTCCGCGCGGCGGGCGCCGTGGTGGTGCCCCGCGCGCTCGAAGGCATGCCCGCAGGCGAGCTGGTGGAGGTCCTGCTCTACGACGAGGACCCGAGCGAAGCGAAGGGACCCGCATGAGGCAGGAGCAGTTCCTCGAGGTGATCGATCGCGACGAGGCCGAGGCCCGCTGGCGGAAAGTCGTGGACGCTGCGCCGCTTCTGGGCGAGGAAGTGCCCCTGGCCCGGGCCCTGGGCCGGGTGCTCGCCGAGGACGTGCGCGCCACGGTCGACGTGCCGGGCTTCGATCGATCGAACATGGACGGCTTCGCGGTGCGCGCCGCCGACACCTTCGGGGCCTCCGAGGAGGCGCCCGTGCGTCTGGCGCGCAACGCCGAGTCGATCCCCACCGGGATCTCGCCCCGGGAGGCGGTGAAGCCCGGCACCGCCAGCTCCATCGCCACCGGGGGCATGCTGCCGCGGGGCGCCGACGCCGTCGTCCCGGTGGAGTGGACGGATCTCGAGGACGAGGGCGCGCGGGTCCTGGTGCGGCGGGCCGCAGTGCCCGGAGGCGCGGTCTCCTTCGCGGGCACGGACATGGGACGCGGTGAGACCGTGCTGCTGGCCGGGTCGAAGCTCACCTCCCGGGAGACCGGCGTGCTCGCCGCCATCGGACGCGAGCGGGTGATCTGTGTGCGACGCCCGCGGGTCGCCATCCTCTCCACCGGGGACGAGATCGTGCAGCCCGGCGATCCCATGCGCCCCGGCCTCGTCTACGACAGCAACGGCCGCATCCTCGCCGACGCCGTGCGCGAGATCGGCGGCGAGCCTGAGTTCCTCGGGGCCTTCCGGGACGACGAGGCGGCCCTGCGCCGCGCCCTCGCTGGGGCGCTCGAGGGCGCCGACGTCGTGCTGCTGTCCGGCGGGACCTCCAAAGGCGAGGGCGACCTGAACCATCGCGTGGTGTCGGGGCTCGAGCCGGGCATCATCGTGCACGGCGTGGCCCTCAAGCCCGGCAAGCCCATCTGCCTGGCGGCCCATGGACGCACGCCGGTGGTGATCCTGCCGGGATTCCCCACCTCGGCGGTGTTCACCTTCCACGAGTTCGTGGCGCCGGTGCTGCGGGGGCTGGCCGGCCTCCCCCCCGAAGGCCGGGAGACGCTGATGGCGCGTCTCGCCCAGCAGACCCGCTCGGAGCGGGGGCGCCTCGAGTATCTGCTCGTCGGGCTCGTGCACGGCGAGGCGGGTGGCCTGGTCGCGTACCCCATGGGCAAGGGCAGCGGCAGCGTCACCGCCTTCAGTCGCGCCGACGGGTTCGTACGCATCGGCCGCAACACCGAGATCGTCCCGGCGGACGCGACCGTGGAGGTCACGCTGATCGGACGGGACCTCCCGGTGGCGGATCTCGTCGTGATCGGGAGCCACTGCGTCGGGCTCGACCGCATCGCCAGCCACCTGGCCCGGCAGGGCTTCCGGCTCAAGGTGTTGGCGGTGGGCAGCCAAGGGGGACTCGCGGCGGCCGGACGGGGCGAGTGTGACGTCGCCCCGATCCATCTCCTCGACCCGGAGAGCGGGCGCTACAACGAGCCCTTCCTCGGTGAGGGGCTCACCCTGCTCCGAGGCTACACGCGCATGCAGGGCATCGTGACCCGCCCCGACGACCGCCGCGAGACACCGGCGCTGCTCGCCGACCCGAGCCTGCGCATGGTGAACCGCAACCGCGGCAGCGGAACGCGAATCCTGATCGACCGTCTGCTCGAGGAGCACGGTCGCAGCGACCCGCGTCCCCCCGGTCACGCCCACGAGCCCCGTTCCCACTACGCGGTGGCCGCGGCCGTGGCCCAGGGCCGCGCCGACTGGGGCGTCACGATCGAGACCGTGGCCCGCGAAGCCGGGCTGCACTTTCGTCCACTCCAGGCCGAGCACTACGACTTCGTGGTGCCCGCCAGCCGTCTGAGGCGCCCCGCCATCGAAGCCCTGGGTCGGCTCCTCGAGCCCGGTAGCGCCCTGCGTGCGGAGCTCGCGGAGCTGGGCTTCGGCGCGCCCGCGGGGTAGCGGGAGGAGACCGAGGCCCTGATTTCGCAGCCGTAAGCGCGATACCATCGGCGCACGCGCAAGCTGGGAAGAGTCTGCGGGAGGGACATCCATGGTTCGAGGAAGCTGCCTGTGTGGGGGCGTCAGGTTCGAGATCACGGGCCGCGTCAACCCGATCGGAATGTGCCACTGCTCGCTCTGCCGCAAGGTCTCGGGTGTGGCCTCGAACGCCACCCTGATGGTTGGGAAGGACGCCCTCAAGTGGCTGGGCGGGGAGGACCTGCTCGAGACCTGGACGCGACCCACGGGCTGGCATACCACGTTCTGCCGCACCTGCGGCTCGCCGGCGCCGAACCTGCATCCGAGCGGCGGGGCGTACTGGCTTCCCGCGGGCGTCCTCGACGACGACCCCGGGGTGCGGGTCGAGATGCACATCTTCGTCGGCTCGAAGGCCTCCTGGGACGAGATCGGCGGAGCGGCGCCGCAGTTCGACGAATCCTTCCCGGGAGCGACCCCCAAGGCCGACGCCTCGGACTAGGAGCGTGACCAAGGCCGCCAAGAGAGTGCAAGCGCCGAAGGCGCGCGCAGCGAGGCGCAGCCGAGCGAAGCCTGTGGTGCCTGAGGGCTCTGCCCGCAGGCGGACCCACAAATAGATGGCGAACTCCTGAGACGAGAAGGCTCGAGAGGCGTGCGATCCAGACCGGGGAAGGCCTTCCGGGTCGCCAGCGGCGCGGCCTGTCTCGCGGCCGGGGTGGTGCTGTCGGCGCCGTCCGCAGGGGCCAGCTCGGGACCGGCCCAGGCGGGCCTGTTCGCTCCGGCCAACGACGCGGTCTCCGCCAACCGCAACCCGGCGGGTCTCACCCGGGTCCAGAGGCCGGAATGGGTGCTCCAGGGTCTCTATTTCCGTTCGGATTCCCGCTTCAGACAGAAATCGAGCGACGGTGAGGCGTCCATCGACAACAACGACGGTTCGACCTTCATTCCCTTCGTCTACTACGCTCGGCCGCTCACCGAGCGCCTGGGGTTCGGT
>JBDLIK010000182.1:0-6780 GCA_039714895.1 Myxococcota bacterium
CGCCTTCGGCGGCGTGAACACGTCCCTGGTGTTTCGCCGCGCGAACGCCGGCGGTCGCTGAGGCTCCGCAAGCGCCGAAGGCGCGCGCAGCGAGCCGCGGGCGAGCGAAGCCTGTGGTGTCTGCGGGCTCTGCCCGCAGACGGACCCACATCTAGGTCGCTCGGGTCCAGCCGAAGCGCCCGATCTCGAGGCGCTCCTCTCCGGTCAGCAGGAAGCGCAGGAACTCCATGGCATCGGGCCAGGGGAGGGCGTTCGCCTCCCCGCGCCCCGCGAGGTCGAGATCGAGGGAGGGCCCCTCGTCCTCGCGGGCCAGCAGGAGTCCCAGGCCGTAGGCACCGGGCGGCTCGGTCACCAGTGCAGCGAAGGTGGGCGCGAGGGCGACGTCGCCCATCACGAGGAGGACGGGGCTGCCGGGATCGCGCTCCAGGTGGGTGAGTGCCTCGAGCCAGCCGCACGCGAAGGTATCGTCCCGTGCGGCGAGCGAGCTCGACGCCCGACGGTTGCCTGCAGCGATGCAGAAGAGGCCGGCCTGGGCGTTGTGCACCGTGTGGCTGAACTTGGTGGGTGAGAGCCGCTGCTCGCCCACCACGGCGTGCAGAAGCTCGAGCGACTCGTTGATGCTGCCATGCCGAGAGGCGAAGACGGTCCGCACAGCGGATCCCTCTTCCCCCGCCAGGGCGCCGAAGGCGGTCGTGAGCGCGATGCGGGTGAGCGGCGTGCAGCGCCGGCGCAGCATGGCGGGCAGGAACTCGGCCGACGGGTGGCCCTCCTCGAGCAGCGGCGCCGGCGCGCCGGCCCACGCCTCCCAGGCGGCCGGGTCTTCGAGGCCCGGCGACCAGGCCGACCAGCTCAGCACCTGGGCACGCGTGGCCCCGTTGGCGCTCATGGGGAACGCTCCAGAACGAGGGTGCAGTTGTTTCCGCCGAAGCCGAAGGAATTGGTCATGACGCGCGCCGGACCGCTGGCCTGCACGGTCTCTCCCTTGCCGACCAGGCGCACGAAGGGAAGCTCCGGGTCGCGCTCACCGTCCCAGCAATGCGGCGGGAGCTCGAGCACGCCGCCCTCGGCCCCCTCGAGCACGAGCCAGCAGAAGGCGGCCTCGAGTGCGCCGGCGGCGCCGAGGGTGTGGCCCACGAGAGGCTTCGTGGAGCTCACGGGGATCTCCGTGCCCAACACGCTCTCGACGGCAAGACACTCCATGCGGTCGTTCTGCGGCGTGCCGGTGCCGTGGAGGTTCAGATAGGCGATGGTATCCGCCCGGGCGCCCGCGTCCTGGAGGGCGCTGCGCATGGCCGCCTCGGCCCCAGCGCCGGTGGGCTCCGGGGCCGACATGTGATGCGCCTCGCTCGACTCACCCACTCCCGTGAGCTGAACGCCCCCTTCTTCGGGGAGCAGCAGGAACGCGGCGGCGCCCTCACCCAGGGTGAGCCCGGCGCGGTTGCGGCTGCAGGGATTGGTCACGCCTTCACAGATCGCGTGCAGGGCGGAGAAGCCGTTGGCCGTCAGCCCACAGAGCGTGTCCGCCGCGCCGGCCACCACGGCGTCGCACAGCCCCATGGCGAGCAGGGACCGTCCCGAGGCCAGCGCGCGCGCGCCCGACGAGCATGCGGTGGAGAGCGTGTAGGCGGGCCCAGCGGCGCCGAAACGATCGGCCACGAAGCTGGCAAGCCCACCGAACTCGAGCTGCGCGTAATCGAAGGTGGGGGTGAGCCCGCCATGGTCACGCTCGTGGCGGAAGGCGTCCTCGGCGTCCCCGACGCCCGACGTGCTCGTCCCCATCACCACACCCAGACGCGAAGCCCCGACGCGGCCGACCGCCTCCCGCACCGCGGCCTCGATCTGGACCAGGGCGGCTTCCGCCATCGCATTGTTCCGGCAGGTGTAGCGCGCGAGGGACTCCGGGATCTCGGGGAGCGGATCGACGACGGCGCCCATCAGGAAGCGACGGCCCGGCACCAGGTCCTCTCGCCAGGAGAGCCGCGACGCCTCGCCCGCCAGGAGCCGCCGCCGGACGGTCTCCGCATCGCTCCCCAGCGCATTCACCACTCCGAGGGCCGCGAGCCGACAGGGAGACCGGGTCCTCAACTCAGCCTTCCCAGGAGAGACCAGACCGGCCCCGCGTCCCGGCCAAAGGGCGCATCCGAATCGAACAATCCATGGCACCGGGGAGCATCGATGAACACCGACCCCGGCGCAAGGTCGATCACCCGTCGAACTTCCTGGCAAGGAGCTCGTTCAGGAGCTGCACCGCCTCCGGGCTACGGAGGATCTCCACGTGGTCGTAGTGGAGCGGCCAGCGCGATTCGGCGTCGCGGAGCGCCTCCCAGCGCGTGGCGCTCTGGATCGGGACGGTGACGTCCGCGGTGCCGAAGAGCAGATGGAAGCCGACCTGCTCGGGCAGGGGTCTCCGCACCGGGCCCTCGGGGCCCTCCTCGTAGAAGAGCTGCTTCAGGAAGTCGCTGTTGGGCGCAACATCGCGCCAGGACGGCACGACGAAGGGAGACCGGCTCGCGCCGGCCTGCGCCGAGGGCACTCCGGCCCACGGCGTCACGAACGAGACGAAGAGCCGGATCGGGTCGTCGACGACGGTCTCGTGGTTGCGCAGAACGAACTCCCGGGCGACCAGGCCCCCCATGCTGTACGCCACCACGACGAGATCCTCGAAGTCGAGGCGGAGCTGGAGCTTCCGGACCACGCGCGACAGCTCTTCGCCCACGGTCTCCAATCGCGCGCCGCTGGGGTAGTAGAAGACCCAGGGCTGGAACCGCGTGCGATCCAGCCCCTCGATCAGGGTCTCGAAGGACTGGGGGGTTCCCACGGCCCCATGGATGAAGAGCACGGGCACCCGGTCCTCGTCGTAGGCTTCGAGGAAGAAGATCCCGGGCTGGACTTCCCAGAGGAAGCGGAAGATCTGGAAGTAGCCGAGCCGGCCGTTGGCTTCTGCGAAGCGGGGGTCCGAGAGGTCGACCACGTCTCCCTCGACCATCACCTGGCGGAGGCTCACCAACAGCTGCTCCTGATGGGAGCGCAGATCACCCGACCGGACCTGCAGGGCGACGGGATCGAACTCCTCGAGCAGTCGGGCATCCGGGTCGATCGCGAGCTCGATTCCCTCCCGCCGGTCGCCCGGCGCGAGCTCGAAGAGGCGATCCGGTCGGCGAGCCGCGGCCGCGACCGGCTCGTCGTCGTAGCGGAAGTTCCGGTTCAGGTCGGCGAAGGCTCCGACGCCGTAGCAGCCCGGCGCGAGCTCCGCGTACCAGAAGCCCGGCCGCTGGAGAACGATGTGCTCCGCGATCGACGCCTTGGCCGTCACGCGCTGCGCGAGCTCGCGAAGCTCGGGGCTCCACGACGCGGGCTCCGGGCCCACCTCACCTCGGTGGACCCGCTCCGAGAGCGCTCGCCAATCGTCGTCGCAGGGCACCCTCGAGACGTACACCACGATCCAGGTGGCTTCCGGAAGGTCCGACGTGACGGTGCCGGCGACGCGGCTGAACTGTGCCGCCTGCCTCTCCGTCTCCCGGACCTTCGCCAGGTCCAGGATGATGCAGCCGGAGAGGGCGGAGAGCGAGATCGCCACCAGCGCGGCGCACCCGAGGACCGGTGAGAGCGTCCGGAGCCAGGCCATGCTGGAACTTCCTCCCGAGAACCGGGGCGCCAGCACGCTACGCGATCGGGTCCCGGCCCGAAAGACCCGAGCGCCCTGCGCGGAGCGGCCGGAGCGCAGGACGACTTCCCCGGCGAGCGCGCCCTTGATATCATGAGCCGGCACACCGGAACGAGGATGGACATCGAACCCGAAAGGACGACCATGCTCGGGAGAGTCGTGCCTCTACTCCTTCTGGTCTTGGCCATGGCCTGCTCGGGTGGCGCCGGCCAGGGAGCCCCCGACAAGTTGACACCGCTGATCGGAGCCGATGGCGTCTACACGCTGGTCAATCTCCACCCCGACGACGTGCGCTCGAAGCTCTACGCCGTCAACTACCAGCAGCAAGGACTGATCCCCATGTGCACACCGGTAGAGCTGGTGGCGCTGAAGGGGAACCGGCTGACCTTCAACGTCCTGGAGACGGGCCGAACCTACGCCTACGACTACCACAAGGCGGCGGTGGAACCGTTCCCCCAGCACCTCGAGCGCTACTTCGGACCGACGTGCGACGAGGCGGCCGTGAGCCAGCTCGGCCCCACCGATCGGGAGGGGATCAAGGCCGGGAAGGCGATGCGAGGCATGACCAAGGAGGGTGTGATCTTTGCCATCGGCTACCCTCCCCCGCACCGCACGCCCAGCCTCGAGGACTCCCGCTGGTTGTATTGGCAGGCGCGGTTCAAGACCATGGCCGTGGTGTTCGACGAGCAGGACGTCGTCACCAGAATCGAGCGCTGAAGCCTCGACCCTCCAATGCGCGGGAGATCGTCAGATCCGATGGCCACCAGTTCCCGGAGCACCTCGCACGAGCGGCTCGTGCTCGGCGAATCCCCCGTGCGGATCGAGGACGTGCTGGCGGTCGCTCGGGGCGAGGTGTGCGTCGAGCTCGACGACTCCCCCGCCTCCCGAACGCGCCTGGCCGCCGGGCCCGCCGCTCTCGATGCGGCCCTGCGCCGGGACCAACCCGTTTACGGAATCACCACCGGGGTGGGCTCGTCGGTGGTGCGGGAGGTCCCACCCGAGGAACGCAAGCTTCTGGCGTTGAATCTGCTGCGCTTCCACGGCTGTGGGACCGGCCGCGCGCTGGATGCACAGGCGGCGCTCGCGGTGCTGGTGGTGCGCCTCGTCTCCCTGGCGCGCGGCTTCTCGGGTGTCCGGCGCGAGGTCCTGGAGCGGCTGTGTGAGCTCGTCAACCTCGGGCTCGCGCCCCGCATCCCGGAGGAAGGGTCCGTCGGCGCCAGCGGTGATCTCACGCCGCTCTCCTACGTGGGGGCACTGCTGGTGGGGGAGCGGGAAGTCTTGTGGAACGGGGCCGAGCTGCCAGCGCCCGACGCTCTGGCACGAGCCGGTCTCGAGCCCCTGGCGCTCGAACCCCGGGAGAGCCTCGCGCTGATGAACGGCACCAGCGTGATGACGGCCCTGGCCTGTCTCTCCATCGACCGTGCCGAGCGGCTGGCACGGCTCGCCAGCGCCGTCACGGCGCTGGTGGTGCAGGCCCTCGCCGGCAACCCGGGCCACTTCGAAGCCCGAATCTTCGAACTCAAGCCCCACCTCGGCACCCAGCGCGCAGCCCGCTGGATCCGCGAAGACCTCGGGTCGACGGACCGATCCAAGCCCTCGCGGCTGCAGGATCCGTACTCGATCCGCTGCGCACCCCACGTGATCGGGATTCTCCTCGATGCCCTCGCGTTCGGTCGGAGCATCGTGGAGATCGAGCTCAACGGCGTGAACGACAATCCCATCGTGGACCCAGACGACGGCAGCATCTACCACGGCGGCAACTTCTATGGCGGCCACATCGCCTTCGTCATGGACGGTCTGAAGACGGCGGTGGCCGGCGTGGCGGACCTGATCGACCGTCAGCTCCAGCTCCTGTGCAATCCCGACACGAACGCGGGCCTTCCACGCGACCTGATCCGGGGCGACACCCAACACGGCTTCAAGGCCATGCAGATCAGCACGTCCGCCCTGGCCGCGGAGGCACTGAAGCTGACGATGCCGGCGGCGTCCTTCAGCCGCAGCACGGAGTCGCACAATCAGGACAAGGTGAGCATGGGGACGATCGCTGCGCGGGACTGCGGGCGGGTGCTCGAGCTCACGGAAACGGTGGCCGCCATCGCGGTCCTCGCGGGCTGCCAGGCCTTCGACCTCCGCGGCGGCTCGCCTTCCGGCCGCTCTCCTGCGCTGCACCAGGCCGTGCGAAGCCAGGTGCCCCCGGTCGAGACGGATCGCCGCCAGGACCGGGACATCGAGCGCGTGCTCGAGCTCTACCGTTCCGGTGCGCTCCTGGCCTGGGCGCCCGTCGACTGAGCGTCATCGGCCGGCGGGAAGACGCGCCGGAAGATCGGGTCGGTGATGGCCCCGGTGTAGCGTCGGAAGCGCCAGGAGCGGTAGCAGAGCTCCACGACGAAGATCCCGCCCACCAGTAGATAGGAAGCCAGGCCCGACCACAGCGCCCAGACGTGCACGGGCGCCCTCCACGCGAGCCCCGCGGCCACGCCTGCATTGAGCGCGAAGAATGCACACCAGACACCCGTCACGGTGCGGCAGTAGCGGATCTGCGCTTCCGAAAGATCCCCCCCCCGCATCCGCGCGAACGCCTCCACCATGGAGGGCCCGCTGCGCAGCGTGCGCACGAAAGCCCCGAAAAGCAGCCCGCTCACGAGCACCGGCAAGAACAGGAAGCCGCGCGGCTCGTCCAGGAGAATGGTCACGACCACGAGAATCCCCGCTGCCGCGAACGGAGCGACGACGCGCGCGGCGACCGGCTCCCGGCGACGAGCCACCCATGCTCCCCGGGCGACGAGGAGGGCGACGACCAGCAGCCCCAGGTGACGCGGGTCCAGATGCGCAATGCCCGCCCAGATCCCCAGCGGGTACGCCAGCGCCAGGCCGAGGAGCAAGAGCCGCCGCAAGGTCGTCTCCGATCGGGTGGAGAGGAACAGAACCTATCCCACAATCTACTCCCGCCGCCTGACACGTGCCTTCGGCCCGAGCTCCCCTTCTTGACTCTGCGCAGCCGGAGGCATACAAGGACCTGGCGGGTTCGAGAAGTGGGGAGGAAATCGCGATGCATCCTGGCGCGTGGCTCGCCAAGCTTCCGCGAACGCTCCTGGTACTGGCGTGCGCCCTGCCTC
>JBDLIK010000183.1:0-6767 GCA_039714895.1 Myxococcota bacterium
CCACGCCGATCCCAATGAGGGCGAGCACGGCCACCAGGGCGAGGTCGCGGGTGGTCTTGCGCGTCTCCACCACCTCCCCGCCCAGGTAGATTTCGACGTCCGTCCGGCCCTCGAATCCTGGAAGGAGCTCACGCTCGAGCCAGGCCGCGAAGGACCCCGCCGTCTCGCCGCCTCCAGGAGCGAAGTCGGCGGTGACCGTCGCGGTGCGCACGCCCTCGCGGTGATAGATGCGCGACACCGAGGGGATCTCGATGGGTCGCACCACGTCCCGCAGCCGCACCAGCTCGCCGCGACTGTTGCGCACGGGGGTTTCGAGGAGTGCGTCGAGGGAGCGGCGCGCCGAAGGATCGAAGAGCACCCGGTAGGTGGTGGTCTCGTCGAGATCGCGCAGCTCCGAGGCCTCCAGACCATGGAAGGCGGCCTTCAGGGTGAGGGCAACGTCCTGGGCCTCGAGCCCGCGCAGGGCGAGCTTCTGGTAGTCCGGGTTGAGGTCGATCTGGCGCGTGCCGGGCCGCTCGTCCACCTCCACGTCCACCACCGCCGGGAAGAGGCCGAGGCGCTCTGCGATCTGGGCCGCGGTGGCGCGCCGGGTCTCGTCGTCGTTGCTGGCCACGTGAACCGTCACCGGGCGTCCAATGGGCGGGCCGAGGCGCGCCGTCTCGTAGACGATGCCGACGTCCTCGGGCACCCGCAGACGCTCCTTCAGGGTCTCGGACCACTGGGCTGCGGTCCACTCGCGTCCTCGGGTCCGGGGAACGAAGTGGACGGTGATGAGCCCCTCGTTCTCCGCCGCGCCGACCTCGCGGGTGAGGCCCAGAACGTCCTGATGACCCACCCGCGCGGTGACGGCGAGCAGGTCGTCGGCCATCAGGGTCTGCAGCTGGGCCTCGAGGGCGGCCACCACGCCCTCGGTGCGCTCGAGCGGGGTGCCGACGGGAGTGCTCACCTTGAGGGAGAGAGACTCGGCGTCGTCCTGGGGGAACAGCACGAAGCCGAGCTGGGGCCGGATCACGATCATGGTGAACAGGAAGAGGGCCACGAAGCCTCCCACCACGCGGTAGCGGTGGGGCAGGACCCGTTGCAGCAGACGCCCGTAGCCCTGCTCCAGGCGTCGCACGAAGGCCCGCTTGGGGGTGGGGCGAGCGTTCCCCCGCGCCAGCGACATATGCGAGGGCAGGATCAGGAACGACTCGAGGAGCGAGAAGAGCAGGGACAGCACGACCACCGCCGGGATGTACCAGATCAGCCGTCCCGGCATGCCTCCCAGCGCCAGCAGGGGACAGAAGGCCAGCATCGTGGTGAGCGCCGACGCGATCACCGGGCGCGCCACCGAGACGGCGCCGTCGACCGCCGCGTCCGCCGGGGAGAGTCCTTGCTGCCGCCGACGCAGGATGCGTTCACTCACCACCACCGCGTCGTCCACCAGCATTCCGAGCACCACCACGAAGCCGCTGGTGGCAATCATGTTGACGGTCATGTCGAGTCGGGGCATCAGGGCCAGCACGCCGAGGATCACCACCGGCACGCCGAGGAGCACCCAGAGCGCGGTCCCCGGGGAGAGGAACAGGAAGATGATGCCCGCCACCAGCCCGACGCCGATCAGCCCGTTGGTGCCCATCACCTCCAGACGGTTGCGGGTGAGAAAGGAGCCATCGTTCACGAAGGCGACCTCGACTCCCGGGGGCAGGGGTGTCGCCTGCACGGTGGCCACGACGGCATCGGTGGCCGCGAGGATGTCGGCCTTGATCTGCTTCTCGACGACCACGGAGATTCCGGGCCTGCCGTTCGTGTGAGCGAGCAGGCCCGTGTCCTCCCGGCCCAGCTCGATGCGGGCGACGTCGGAGAGGCGCAGCGCGCCGCCGTCGGGCAGGAAACGCAGGACCGTGTCTCCCACCTCCTCCGCCCGGGCGAAGCGGCTCCACAGCACCACCTGGCGCCGGTCGCGCTCGGTCTCGAGGACGCCGCCGGTGCTCGAGACGTTGCGGCGCTCGACCGCCCCCACCACGTCGAGCAGGGTCACGCCGTGCTCCAGCGCCAGGCTGGGGTCGAGCAGGATCCGCACCTCCGGGTCCTGCAGCCCCACCACGCTCACCTGGGCCACATCCGGGAGCCGCCGTACCGCCCGCTCGATGCGCCGGGCGGCGGTCACCAGCGCCTCTCCCGGGCCGGAGAGCGCGACCTCGATGATCGGAAACTTGCCGGGATTGAGGCGGAGGATGACCGGGTCGTCCTCCATCTCCGCCGGGAAGTCGGTGATGGCGTCGATGGCATCGCGCAGATCCCGCTCGGCTTCTTCGAGCTCCTCGGCGTTCAGGTCCTCGTAGAGCTCGACCGTCGTCACCGAGAGGTTGTCGTTGATCTCGGTGGTGAAGGAGTCGACGGAGTCGACCTCCTCGATGGCTTCCTCCAGCGGCAGCGTGATCTTGGTCTCCACGTCCCGCGCCGACGCGCCGGCGAGCGAGGCGCGGATCAGCACCCGAGGCATGGCAATGGCCGGAAAGCCCTCCATGGCCGAGCGCTGGGCGGAGACGACCCCGGCGACGATCACGACCCCCACGATCACGTGCACCAGGAAGTGCCGCTCGACGAAGAATCGGATCAGCCGCGCCACTAGGACTCCGGCGTCCGTGAGCTCCTCGCCTCGACGCTGATGCGAGCGCCGTCGGAGAGGGCGAAGTGGCCGTCCACCACCACCCTCTCGCCGCCGCGCAGGCCCTCCAGCACCTCGACGCGTTCGCCCTGGCTGCGACCGACGGTCACGCTGCGGGCGCGTGCAAGCGCGCCGCTGCCGTTTTCCTCCACCACGAAGACGGCGATGCGGCCCTCGCGGCGGATGAGGGCTCCCCGGGGCACCAGGGGGCGGGGGTCTCGTTCCTCGGCGGGTAGCGCCACGCTGGCGATCATCCCCTCGCGAAGCCGCCCGTCGTCGTTGCCGACCCAGAACTCCACGACGTAGGTGCCGTCGGCTCGATCCGCCACCAGCCCGACACTCTTGAGCTCGGCGTCCTTGCTCTCGCCCCCCAGCGCAGTGAAGCTGGCCGTCGCGCGCATGCCGGGTGTGAGGCGCGAGGCCTCCGCAGCGGTGACCCCGGCGCGCAGCCGGACCCGGGAGAGCTCCACGAGACTCGCCACCGGGGTTCCGGCGCTCACGAAGTCGCCGGTGTCCACCGCCGTCGACTCGACGATGCCGGCGAAGGGAGCCTCGATGGTGGCGTCCGCGAGTGCGCGCCGGGCGGTGTCCCGGGCCACGCGCGCGAGTGCCAGCTGGTTCTCGGCTTGATCGACGGCGTACTCGAGGTCGTCCCGTCGTTGCTCGCTGATGGCGTTGCGCTCCAGCAGCTTGAGCCCTCGCTCGAACTCGGTCTTCGCGTGTGCGAGATCGGTCTCGCGGAGTCGCATCGTTGCGGTCGCCCGATCGAGCTCGAGCCGAGGTCGCGACGCGTCGAGGCGGAACAGCGGCTGCCCTGCCTCGAGCCGGTCGCCGCGCTCCACCAGCCGCTCCACCACCCGGCCCGAGGCTTCTGCGGTGATGGTGGCCTTGTGGAAAGCGTGCACGCGACCGGAGACCTGGTCGCGGGCGGTCAGGCGTCCGACCTCGACGTCGACGGTTCGCACGTGGACGCCCGTCTGGAGCGGGCCCGCCTCCACCGCGGAAACGCCCTCGTCTGAGCCACCGCCCGTCTCCCCGCAGGCGAGCAGTAGAAGCGGGAGCATCCAGGTCCGGCGCTTCACGCTTCGTGCCCCGGCCCGGCGACGCCGTTGCGGAAGAGCTTCACGGTGTGCAGGATCAAGCGGTCGCGGAAGGCCTCGTCGAGCTCGAAGCCGAGCAGGGGCCCGGACACCGGCTGGCTCAGGAACGGGAAGACGGACAGGCCCATGAGCGAGAGCACGGTGAGCTGGGGGTCGAGATCCTGGCGCAGCCGCCCGGCCGCCTTCTCTTCACGGATGATCCCGAGGACGGCGTCGGTCATGCGCCGCGCGAACCCTTCGACGAAGCGCTCGCGCAGCGGGCCTTCGGCGGAGAGCACCTCGCGCAGGATCAACTGCGGGACCCATGGGTCGTGGGCGAGGGTGGCGATGTGGAGCCGCACGAAGGAGGACAAGCGGTCCTCGTTCTCGCTCTCGTGACGGGCGAGCTCGGAGACCCGCGCCATCAGGTTCTGGAAGACCCTCTCGAGCATGGCTTCGTAGAGGCCCTGTTTGTCGCCGAAGTAGTAGGAGACCATGGCGGGGGTCACGCCCGCAGCGTTGGCCACCTCGCGGACGCCGACCTCGCCGAACCCGCGCTTCGCGAACAGCTCGGTGGCGGCGGTGAGGAGCCGCCCCCGGACGTCCTCCCCTCCGTCCGCCTGCCGCGGCCGGCCCGGACCCCGAGCGGGGTCCCCGGGAGTGCTGCGCTGGGGGGGTGGGAGGGCGGGCTCGTCGCCATGGGATGAAATTAACCATACGTATAATTAATTGTCAATCTCCCCCGACGGAGCGGCTGCACGAGCTCTTCGCTCGCGGTCAGCAGCGGGGCGAGCTGTCACGGGCGCACACGCCGGAGGCATCGGCTGCAGCTTTCTCGATCCTCGCCAACGGCACCATCACCGGCGGCCACGACGCGCCCGACGCAGTACGCACCGGAGGAGGAACGCGCGGGCCGGAGAGGCTGCACATCTCGTTCGGCCGCCGCCGATCTCCCGCCGCCGACCGCGCTAGTGTCGGGAGCCGATGCGAAAACCCCTGCGGCCCGCCGCGGAGCCCGTTACCGAGGACGATGCCTTCCTCGCCGAGGTGCTCGAGCACGCCAGCATCCCGACGCTGATGATGTCGATGGTCCACATCACGGGGGATCCGGGTCTGCTTCGGGGTCCGGTCCGGCCCGGGCCGGCGATCATGGGCGAGAACCAGGGATCCATGTCCGCCGAAGACAAGGCGTCGGTCCGGGCCCATGCCCTCGAGGTCCTGGCGGCCTACCGGGACGGCGGCTGCCGTCTGCCCGAGCCACCTCCTCCCGAGACGATCCACGAGATGATGAGCTTCATGGTGGGGCAGCCCGTGCCCGACGAGTACGTACCGATGATGCTCGAGGAGATGGCCCTCGATGGCCGGGACACCCGGGAGGTGCCCTGGCACGTGGAGGTGCCCCCGGACGTGAAGCAGCGGTTTCGGGTGCTGGTGATCGGCGCGGGCATGTCGGGGTTGCTCGCTGCCATCCGTCTCGAAGAGGCCGGCATTCCCTACGTCGTCGTCGAGAAGAACCCGAAGCTCGGCGGCACCTGGTACGAGAATACCTATCCGGGCTGCCGGGTGGACGTCGCCAATCATTTCTATTGCTTCTCCTTCGAGCCCAACCACGACTGGTCGGAGTTCTTCTCCCGCCAGGGCGAGCTGCAGGCCTACTTCGAGCGCTGCGCGGACGACTACGGCGTGCGTCCGCACATCCGCCTGGAGACGGAGGTCACGGGTGCGCGCTTCGACGAGGCACGCTCCAGCTGGACGGTTCGGCTGCGCACCCGGGACGGAACCGAGGAGGAGCTCACGGTCCAGGCCATCATCAGCGCCGTGGGGCAGCTCAACCGCCCGAAGACGCCCGACCTTCCGGGGCTCGAGTCCTTCGAGGGGTCTTCCTTCCACTCCGCGGCCTGGGACCCCGACGTCCCGCTGGCAGGACGGCGCGTGGCAGTGGTCGGCACGGGGGCGAGCGCCCTGCAGCTGGTGCCCGAGGTGGCGAAGCAGGCCGAGCGCCTGTTCGTCTTCCAGCGCTCACCGGCGTGGATGGTCCCGAACCCCCACTACCATCGGCGCGTGGGCGACGCGAAGAAGTGGCTCCTCAAGCACGTTCCCTACTACGCCCGCTGGTATCGCTTCCTGCTGTTCTGGCCGGGGTCCGACGGTCTGCTCCCCTCCCTGGTCGTCGATCCAGACTGGTCGCATCCGGAGCGCTCGGTCAACGCACTGAACGAGCAGATGCGCGTGGCGTTCACCCGCTACCTGGAGCAGCAGGTGGGGGACGATCCAGAGCTCCTCGAGAAGGTGGTTCCCCGCTACCCCCCTTTCGTCAAGCGCATGCTCCAGGACAACGGCAGCTGGCTTGCCGCCCTCAAGCGGGACAACGTCGAGCTCGTCACGGAAGAGATCACAGAGATCATGGCGGACGCCATCGTGTGTGCCGACGGAACGCGGGTTCCCGTCGACGTCATCATCTTCGCCACGGGCTTCCACGCCAACAGGTTTCTGTGGCCGATGGAGATCGAGGGACGCACGGGCGTCAAGCTCGAGGAGCTCTGGGGAGAGGACCCCCGCGCCTACCTCGGCATCACCGTGCCGGGCTTCCCGAACCTCTTCTGCCTCTACGGACCGGGCACCAATCTGGCCCACGCCGGCAGCATCATCTTCCACTCCGAGTGCCAGGTGCGCTACGTGCTCGGCTGCCTCGAGGCCTTGATCGAGCGCGGCCGTTCGACCCTGGAGTGCCGGCGCGAGGTCCACGACGCCTTCAACGAGAAGCTCGACGCAACCCTGGACGGGATGGTCTGGTCCCACCCGGGCAGCGGCAGCTGGTACAAGAACAGCAAGGGCAGGGTGATCACCACCTCGCCGTGGCGCCTGGTCGACTACTGGCGCTGGACCCGCGAGCCCGATCTCAGCGACTACGAGCTGGCTTGAGTCACGCATCCGGCAGGAGGACCCCCATGAGCCCCGACCCCCAGCCCTTCCGCATCCAGGCGAGAGAAGACGAGCTCGACGATCTGCGACGCCGCCTGCGCACCACCCGCTGGCCC
>JBDLIK010000184.1:0-6692 GCA_039714895.1 Myxococcota bacterium
CGGGCCGGGGCTTCGGGAAACGGTACGGGAGCGTCGGGCGGCGACGCCGCATGGCTGGGGCGGGTCCCTCCCCAGGACCAGGACGCCGAGAAGGCGGTCCTCTCTTCGGTCCTGCTGGACAACGAATGCCTGCCCGGCGTCATCCTCGAGCTCTCTCCCGACGACTTCTACGTCCCCGCTCACCAGAATCTGTTCCGGGCCATGCTGGCGCTGCACGAGGAGCGCCAACCCGTCGACGTGCTGACCCTCTCGGACTACATCACCACCCACAAGCAGATGGAAGCGATCGGGGGGCCCGCCACCCTCGGCGACATCGCAGACTTCGAGGCCACCGCGGCCAACGTGCTGCACCACGCGGCCATCGTCCGCGACAAGTCCCTGAAGCGAGGCATGATCGAGGTGGCTTCCGAGATCGCGGAGATGGGCTTCGAGCAGGAGGACGATGCCGATCGGCTGCTCGACGCGGCCGAATCGAAGATGCTCGGCGTCAGCCAGACCTCGCGGCGCTCGGCCTTCGCCAGCCTCCACGACGAGATGCCACGCACCTTCGACTACATCGAAAACATCATGAACCGCGGCGGGGAGCTCACCGGCATTCCCACCGGCTTTCGGGAGCTCGACAAGCTCACCGGGGGGCTCCAGCCTGGCGAGCTGGTGATCGTTGCCGCCCGCCCGAGCATGGGCAAGACGGCCCTGGCGCTCAACATCTGCCGCAACGCGGCCATCGACCACGGCAGGAAGGTGGCGATCTTCTCGTTGGAGATGACCACCCGGGCCCTGGTGCTGCGCCTGCTCTCCTCCGAGGCGCGGGTCGACTTCTCGAACCTGCGCAAGGGTTATCTGCCCATGCAGGAGTTCCATCGGCTGACCAGCGCCGGGGATCGGCTCTCCCAGGCGCATCTGTGGATCGACGACGCCGGAGACGCGTCGATCCTGGAGATCAAGGCGAAGAGCCGGCGCCTTTTCTCGGATCGGGGGCTCGACCTGGTGGTTCTGGACTACCTCCAGCTCGCCAAGGGGGATCCCAGCGGGCGCGGACGCGACCGCAAGGACCTGGAGATCGCTGAGATCAGCAAGGGCTTGAAGGCGCTCGCCAAGGAGCTCCACATCCCGGTGATTGCGCTGTCCCAGCTGAACCGGGGCCCCGAGCAGCGCGATCCGGACAAGCGTCGCCCCATGCTGGGCGATCTGCGCGAGTCGGGCGCCATCGAGCAGGACGCCGACGTGATCGCCTTCATCTACCGCGAAGAGGTCTACAATCGAGACAACCTCGAGAAGCGTGGGATCGCCGAGCTCAACATCGAGAAGCAGCGAAACGGTCCCACGGGCCGGGTCGAGATGCACTTCGAGGCGCGCTACGCGCGCTTCGACGACCTGGCGGAGCACGAGGGGGATTCGGGTCCTCCTCTGCCGTCGGCGGGCTTCGCCCCTCCCGAGACCGGCTTCGACGACCAGAGCGAGTTCTAGCAAGCCTCCCCCGGAGCGAGAAGCCAATTGCCGAGGCTCACCAAGCCCCGCGCCCTTCCCCCGGGTGGAACCTTCGGGATCGTCGCGCCGGCGGGTCCCATCGACGAGCAGCGCCTGCGCGCTGGAGTCGCCATGCTCGAGGCTGCGGGCTTCCGCGCGATCCACCGGGACGACGTGTGTTCGCGCCGGGGCTACCTGGCCGGGGACGACCCACGTCGAGCCGACGAGCTGATGGAGATGGTGGAGAATCCGGAGGTGGACGTCGTGCTCTGTGCCCGGGGCGGGTACGGATCCCAGCGCATCGTGCCTCGGCTCGATCCCGGGCGGGTGCGCCGGGCGGCCAAGCCCTTCGTGGGCTACAGCGATGCCACCACCCTGCATCTCTGGATGCGCCGGGTGGTCGGACTGGTCTCCTTCCACGGTCCCATGCTGGAGCGCGGCGGCGACCTGCAGCCGGAGGAGCTCGAGGGTCTGCTGGCGATGCTCAGCGGCCGCTCCGAAGGCGGCCGAAGCTGGCAAGGGGACCCGGGCCGGGACGGCGTGGGGGAGGGGCGTCTGGTGGGCGGCAACCTCTCTCTCGTGGCGGGGAGCCTGGGAACCCCTTGGGAGATCGAGACGCGGGGGGCAATCCTGCTGGTGGAGGAGGTTCACGAGGAGCCCTACCGGGTGGATCGTCTGCTGGGTCAGCTGGCGGCCGCCGGCAAGCTGGCGGGCCTCGCCGGCGTCGGCGTCGGGGCGCTGGTGGACTGCGTGCCGACCGCCCGGCCCATCGATCCCGAGCTCCACGGTGCCGCCAACGGACCCAGCGCCCGGTCCGCCCTGGCCGAGTGGCTGGATCCGCTTGGAATTCCACAGGTTTTTGGGCTCCCCTTCGGGCACCAAAGCCCCAATCAGGCCTGGCCCCTCGGGGTCCGTGCGCGGCTCGACGGAAAGCGTGGCGAGCTTCACATTCTGGAGTCGGGGGTACGCCGACCGTGAGGGGATTCACTCACACGAGCTTGGCGCCCGGGGGGAGTGGGGCATGAGGTGGAGCCAGGTCCGGCGCAAGCTGGCGAGGGTCGATCGGACCCTGGATCAGGCCATCGCCAGAGCCGAGATCCCCGGGGCCGTCGTCCTCGCCCGCATGCAGCGGGAAGGGGAGACCCTCGAGCACGTTTCGATCCGGGGGCTCGCTGCCGTGCGGCCCGAGCGCATCCCCATGACCCGAGAAACCGTCTTCGATCTGGCCTCGCTCACCAAGCCCCTCGCCACCGCCACCGCCTGCCTGCTGCTGGTGGACGACGGCGTCCTCGGCCTGGACGACCCGGTCGCGCGCCATCTGCCGGCCTTCGCCGACCGCGACAAGGAAGCGGTGACTCTCCGCCATCTGCTCACCCACTCCTCGGGGCTCCGCCCCTGGCGCGGCTTCCACGAGCCGCTGCTCGAGCGCGAGCGAAAGAGCGGGGAGCGCATCCTCGGGACCGCTGCCGGCCGCGACTGGGTGCTGGAGCGCGTGCTGCGCTCGGCCCTGGTCCACGAGCCCGGAACCGCCGCAGTCTACGGGGACCTCGACTTCATCACCCTCGGCGCCGTGGTGGAGGCCGCGAGCGGCGAGCGTCTCGACCGCTTCTGCCAGGCGCGGATCTTCGCTCCCCTGGGCCTCGAGCGCATGGGCTTCGTTCCGCTCGACGAGGAGGGACGGGGCGCCTCCGAGGCCGAGCGTCGGGGGATCGCGGCCACCGAGGATTGCCCCTGGCGCTCTCGCGTCGTCTGGGGAGAGGTCCACGACCCGAACGCCTTCGCGATGGGTGGAGTGGCGGGCCACGCGGGGCTCTTCGCTCCGGCGGACGACGTGATGCGCTTCGCGCAGACGCTCCTCGACGTCTGGCACGGACGCAGCCAGGCCCTGCCCGGGGAGGCTCTGCGGCGCTCCTTCGAGCGCCAGCAGCTGCCGCCGGGCTCGGACTGGGCGCTCGGCTGGGACACGCCGACTGCCGGGCAGTCGTCCTCGGGCAAGCACTTCTCGAAGAACTCGGTGGGACACCTGGGATTCACGGGGACCTCGCTCTGGATCGATCTCGAGCAGCAGGCCGTCGTCGTGATGCTCACCAACCGGGTGCATCTCGTGGCGAAGCGCAGCCACTTCGCCTTGCGTCCTCGCATTCACGATCTCATCATGGAAGCGTTCCTGGCGGGGTAGAACGATGGGTGAAGTCAAGGCAGAGCGACTCGAGCACGTCCACATGATCGCGGTGGGGGGCACCGGCATGGGCTCCCTGGCTGGGCTGCTGCGGGGGCGCGGCATCCGCGTGACCGGCTCGGACGCCCAGCTGTATCCGCCCATGAGCGTGGCGCTCGAGCGCTGGGGCGTATCCGTGACCCAGGGCTTCCGGCCCGACAACGTCCTGGACGACCCCCCGGATCTGGTGGTGATCGGGAACGCGGTACGCGCCGACAACCCCGAAGCCCGGGCCGCCATCGACGTCGGCCTGCCGTACCGCTCCTTCCCCGACGCCTTGTACGAGCTGGCCATCGCGGGGAAGCACTCGGTGGTCGTGGCCGGCACCCACGGCAAGACCACCACCACGGGCATGCTGGCCACGGTCCTCGACGCAGTCGGCCTCGACCCCTCGTTCCTGGTGGGCGGGATCCTGGAGGGATTCGGAGGGAGCTTCCGGGAGGGGTTCGGTGAGCATTTCGTGGTCGAAGGGGACGAGTACGATACCGCGTTCTTCGACAAGACCCCCAAGTTCCTCCACTACGCGCCGCACACCGCGCTGATCTCGTCCATCGAGTTCGACCACGCCGACATCTACGAGGATCTGGACCACGTGAAGCGAGCCTTCCGCACGCTGGTCTCCGGCATGCCCGCCGAGGGGACCCTGCTGGCGCACGTGGCCGATCCCCACGTCGCCGAGGTGGTGGCCCAGGCTCCATGCCCGGTGGTGGGCTACGCCGTGGATCCCCGACAGCCCGTGGCCTGGGAGGCCCGAGGGCTCACGGCGACGCCGGAGGGCACCGGCTTCCGCCTGGTCCACGAGGCGGAGGTGGTGGCCCGGGTGGAGATCCCGCTGCACGGACGCCACAACGTGGCCAACGCCCTTGCGGCCCTGGTCACGGCCCATACCCTGGGCGTTCCCATCGACGCGGCGGTGGCCGGCATCGAACGCTACCGCGGGGTGAAACGGCGCCAGGAGACCCGCGGCGAGGTCGGTGGCATCACCGTCATCGATGACTTCGCCCACCACCCCACCGCGGTGCGCGAGACCCTCGCCGGCATGCGGACGCGCTATCCGGATCGGCGGCTCGTGGTGGCCTTCGAGCCGCGCTCCAACACCAGCCGGCGCAACGTGTTCCGCGACGAATACCTGGAGGCCCTCTCCGAGGCGGATGTGGTGTGGATCGCGCGGGTGCCCGATGCGCCCATCTATAGCGCGACGGGTGAGGTGAGCGAGTTCCTGGATACGGCCGGGATCGCCTCCCAGCTGCGCGAGCGCGGAAAGCAGGCCGAGAGCTTCGAGGATGCCGTTCTCATCGCCTCGCGCCTGGCCGACGACTGCCGCCCCGGCGACGTCGTGCTCGTAATGAGCAACGGCGACTTCGGCGGCCTGATCCCCAAGCTCCTGGAGCGCCTGGGCGAATCGTCCTAGGCCATCCGGAGTCAGTCGAGCTGGCGCTCGACGCGGTCCTCCGCAGCGTGGTAGGCGTCCTGCCAGGCCGCGGCGGCGCGCTCGGTGACCGGTGTCTGGGCCTCCTCCTCGGCCACCAGCCCGGTCCGGGTGAGCAGGCCCCCGAAGGCGCCCGCCGTGCCCTCCGAGTAGATCTCCACGCCGGCCCAGACGGCCAGCACGATGAACCCGATTCCAAGAATGCGTCCCATGGCGACCTCCGCGATCCCTGGCATCGGCGGAACGGCCGAGCCGATTGAGGCCCTAGACCTCCAGCCCCACCGCCCGCATGAGCGCGAGAGCGTTGCTGCGCGTCACGACGCCGGGCTGCATGCGGTAGTCGAAGGAGATGCGGCCGTCCTCCAGGTGGTCCTGGAAGTGTACGTTGATCGCCCGCGGCGCCAGGGCGTCGGCGACCTTGGCCAGGGCGAGGTCGTGGGTGGTGACCAGCCCGAGGGCGCCCGCGGCCAGCAGGCTCCGGACCACGGCGTCGGCGCCGATCCGGCGGTCGTGGGAGTTGGTCCCGTGCAGGATCTCGTCGAGCAGGAAGAGCACGGCGAGATCTCCTTCGGTGCGCTCGACGATGGCGCGCAGACGCGTGATCTCCGCGTAGAAGCGAGAGGCACCTTCGAGGAGCGAGTCGTGGACCTGGATCGAAGCGCCCACGGCGAGGGGGGAGAGGGCGAGGCGCGTGGCACGCACGGTCCCCCCGGCCAGGGCCAGCACGGCGTTGGTCCCCACGCTGCGGAGCAGCGTGCTCTTCCCCGACATGTTCGAGCCGCTCACCACCAGCACCTGCAGCTCGCGGGAGAGCGCGAGGTCGTTGCGAACGCAGCGCGACTCGGGCAGCAGGGGATGGCCGAGACCCTCGGCCTCGAAGCGGGGTCCATCGGACAGGATCTCCGGGAAGGGATCCGACGGGTGCTCGTAGGCCTGGGTGGCCAGCGAGGCGAGGGCTTCGAGCTCCGCCACCGCGTCGAGCCAGCCCTCGAGAGCCGGTCCGCAGGTGGCCCGCCAGGCCTCGACGGCCATCACCACCTGGGTGGTGAAGAGCAGCAGGGCGCCGAGCGGTGCGAAGAACTGGTTTCGCCTGGCATCGAGCAGATCGCGCAGGCGCCGCAGCCGGCGGATCTGCAGCGAGGGCGGGTGGCCCTCGGAGTCGACGGTATTCCGCAGCGCCACCAGGCGCGGCGAGGAGAACGATTCCTCTTCGAGACAGGCGAGGAGCTCGACGAGAAGCTCGAGGTCCGGCGCCGCCTGCTCGACCCCGGCGATGCACTCGCGCACGCGGGCTCGCCGGCGCCAGCCGAAGCCACTCTGCAGCACCAGGGCCATCCCGAAGGGCAGCGGCCCCGCGCCCAGCAGCCAGCCGGCCAGGGTCGCCACCGTGAGCGCCGCGAGGAAGAGGGCGATGCCCCGCTCCCAGGCCGGGGGTGCCGGCCGGGCGGCCGCTCCCCAGGCCACCAGACGCTCGGCGTGGAGCCGGGGAGCCACCTCCTCTCCCACCAGGGCCAGGCGCTCGCGCAGATCCAGGCGCTCGCGCAGCTCGGCCACCGCGCCCTGTCGAGAGCGGATCTC
>JBDLIK010000185.1:0-6674 GCA_039714895.1 Myxococcota bacterium
GCTGGGGCTGTCGCTGTCCCACGGCATCGTGGAGCGCCACCAGGGGAACATGCGGGTGACGTCGCGGCCGGGCCGCGGCACCACCTTCGTGATCGAGCTGCCGAAGGACGCCCAGCCCGAGACGGAGAACGCCGCCTGATCCCCCGCAACCCCAGTGCCGATCCCCGCAAGCTGGTCGCGAAGCTCGGCCCCGATCGGGAGCGCGAAGCGGCGTGGAAGCAGCTGATCGAGGCGGGCCTCCCGGCGCGGGAAGCCGTGGTGGAGGGGCTCCGCCATGGCAACTGGCAGGTGCGCCGCTGGTGCGCGATCTGGCTCGATCACTACGCGGACGCCGAATCCCTGCACGCCCTGCTGCCCCTGCTCCGCGATCCCAAGAGCAAGGTACGGCTGTTCGCCGTCCACTCCGTCGCATGCGATCGATGCAAGGCGGGCGAGAACCCCATCGACGTGGTGCCGCTGCTCATGGAGCGCATCCGCAACGACGAGAGCATCCGGGTGCGGCGCCATGCCGTGATGATGCTGGCCTTCCAGCATGCCCACGCGGACCTGGAGGGCTTCTTCCAGGAGCTGCTCGACACCGAGACGGATCCCAAGCTCCACAAGCACGCCGGATTCGGCCTGATCCTCTCTCGCCAGAAGGCGGGCAAACCGGCACTCCCGACGCCGGCTGGAGCGGGGTAGGCCTGCCTTTGCCGTGGGATCCCGGACGAAGAGCGCGACGCCAACCCGAAGCCGCAGGTCTACGGATCCGCTCGCTGAGCTGAGCCGGCCCGCAGGGCGTGCTCCACGGCGCGCCACAGCTCCGGCATGCCGAGACCGTCCTGGGCCGAGGTCGTGACCAGCCGGGCGGCGTCGAGGCCGAGCTGGCCCCGCAGCTCGCGCACGCGTGCGGCTCGGCGCATGGGCTTGAGCTTGTCGGCCTTGGTGAGTGCGACGAGGGCGGGGATCTCTCGCTCGGCCAACCAGGCGAGCAGCTCGGACTCGTCAGCGCTCGCGTCGCGACGCAGGTCCTGAAGCAGCACCGCCAGCCGCAGGGTCGGGCGATCTCCGAGGTAGCCCTCGACGAGGCCACGCCAGCTCTTCCGCTCGGCGCGGGACACCTGTGCGAAGCCGTAGCCGGGCAGATCGACGAGCAGCAGCACCGCCCCGCCCCGCTCGACCCGGTAGAAGTGGACCAGCCGCGTCTTGCCGGGTGTGCGGCTGGTGTGCGCCAGCCGGCGGCGCCCCACCAACCGGTTGAGCAGCGACGATTTGCCGACGTTCGAACGTCCGAGCAGTGCCACCTCGGGCAGGTCCGGACGCGGGAAGCCCTCGGGCCCGGCGGCGGCCGTCAGGTGCTCGGCGACGAGCCCGCGGCTCATGGCTTCGCCAGCACACGGCCCAGCCGCTCGAGGGCCTCGGCCAGGGTGTCTTCGGAGGCGCAGTAGGAGAAGCGCAACCAGCCCTCCCCCGCTGCTCCGAAGTCGACGCCGGGGGTCACGGCCACGTGGGCGTCCTCGAGCAGCGAGAAGGCCAGCCGACGCGAGTCTGCATCGAAGCCCCGGGCATCGGCGAACACGTAGAAGGCCCCGAGCGGAAGCTGTGGCACCCCGAAGCCGAGGCGGCGCAACCCCTCCACCAGCAGCTTCCGGCGGCGGTGGTAGGCATCGCGCATCGCCGCCACCGCGGGCGCGCCGTGCTCCAGGGCGGCGATGCCCGCGCGCTGGACGAAGGGGTTGGCGGAGATGAAGAGGTTCTGCTGGAGGATCTGCAGGCGTCGCAGGGCGGGCTCGGGGACAATCACGTAGCCGAGGCGGAAACCGGTCATCGCGTACCGCTTGGAGAAGCCGTCGAGGACGAAGGCGTCGTCGCGCACGGCGAGGGCCGAGGTGACGCGAGCTCCGTCGTAGACGAGGCCGTCGTAGATCTCGTCGGAGACCAGCGGGGGGCCGAGCTCCGCCAGCGCCCGCACGGTCCCCTCGTCCTGGACGGCTCCGGTGGGGTTGGCGGGAGAAGAGAGCACCAGCGCTCGGGTGCGCGGGGTCCGCGCGGCGCGGACCCGATCGGGGTCGAGGCGATACCCCTCCTCTGCCTCGGTGGGCACGAAGACGGGGACGCCGCCGCAGAAACGCACGAAGTTCGGGTAGCAGGGATAGTGGGGAGTGCCGAGGATCACTTCGTCCCCAGGCTCGATGAGCAGCGAGAACACCAGGAGCATGGCGGGTGAGGTGCCGCTGGTGACCAGGACCCGTTCCGGCCCGACGGCGACCCCGGACCGCAGGCTCTTGTCCCGCGCGATGGCCTCGCGCAGCTCGGCGAGGCCACGGCTGTCCGTGTAGTGGGTCTGCCCCTCCCGGAGGGCGTCGGCACAGGCCGTGGTCACCTCCGGGGGCGGGGGAAAATCGGGCTCTCCGATCTCGAGATGCAGCACCCTGGCACCCGCCCGCTCGAGGGCGAAGGCCCGCTCCATCACCTCCATGGCGAGGAAGGGCTCGATCTCACGGGTGCGGGCAGCGAAGGCGTGCTCCATCGGGACTTCCCGATACCCCACGGCCCCTTCGCGGTCAACCGCTGCTTTGTTGCAACCTCTTGGATTCCTGAATGTTTTCAGGAGTGGGGTTTTGACGCCCGGGGGGTCGGATGATAGATTCCACGAGAACCAGAAGAGGTGGATGTGTCGAAGGGCGTACAGATCGCCGTGGGAGCGGTTCTGGTGGCGGGGCTTCTCGGCTGGTACGCCTCCACCCGCCTCGAAGGCGGCAGCTTCGTCTACTACCAGACCCTCGAGGAGTTCCAGACTGCGGTCCCCGGCGGCGCGGTCCGGGTGCACGGGTACGTGTCGCTCGGGACGATCGAGCGGGATGTGGCAGGACAGGTCGTGCGCTTTCGCGTGCAGAACGACCCGCCCCACGCCGGTGGGAGCCCGACAGGCGCGATGCGCGTGATCTACCAGAGCCTCGAGACGCCCGACCTGTTCAAGGACGGCGCGGAGGTAGTGGTGGAAGGAGAGCTCCGGGCGAAGGGCACGGAGTTCCACGCCACCAACGTCCTGGCGAAGTGCCCCTCGAAGTTCGAGGCCAAGCAGGCCGAAGCCTCGCTCTAGCGACGGTCCCCGGCTCGACGTCTCCGTCGCCCATCCAGGAAAGAGAAATCGCATGTCGGATCTCGGCCAACCGGCGCTGCTCCTGGCGCTCACGATCGCCGTGCTGGGTCTCGCGGCCGGTGTGTTCGCGGGGGTGCGCCACAGCTCGGAGTGGACCCGAGTCACCGAGCGATCGGTGCTGCTGGTCTTCGCCCTGATGAGCGCTGCCATGCTGGGGCTCTTCGCCGCGTTCGCGGGCTACGACTACACCTTCCAGTACGTGGCCACCCACTCCGCGCGCAGCATGCCCCTGCACTATCGACTGGCTGCCTTGTGGGGCGGACAGGCCGGCTCCCTGTTGCTCTGGGGCTGGATGCTCTCGGCCTACGGCGCGGCCGCAGTGCTCGTCTCCCGGCACAGCTCGCGCGCGCTGATGCCCTGGGTGTGCGTGATGCTGCTGGCCAACTGCATCTTCTTCCTGGTCCTGCTCAACTTCGTCACCGACCCCTTCGAGAGGCTTCCGGCCGGTGATGTGCCCTCCGACGGGTCGGGGCTCAACCCGCTGCTCCAGCACCCGGTCATGATGATCCACCCCCTCATGCTCTATACGGGCTTCGTGGGGTTCGTGGTGCCCTTCTCCTTCGCCTTCGCGGCGATGGTGACCGGCGAGCTCGGCAGCGCCTGGCTGCGCACGACCCGGCGCTGGACGCTGTTTCCCTGGTTCTTCCTCTCCATCGGCATCCTGCTGGGGGGCCGCTGGGCCTACGAGGTGCTGGGCTGGGGGGGCTACTGGGCCTGGGACCCGGTGGAGAACGCATCCTTCATGCCCTGGATCGCGGGCACCGCCTACCTGCACTCGGTGATGATCCAGGAGAAGCGGGACATGTTGAAGACCTGGAACCTGGTTCTGATCGGGCTGACCTACTCGCTCTGCTTGTTCGGCACCTTCCTCACCCGCAGTGGCGTGGTGCAGTCGGTGCACTCGTTCACGAACTCCGGCTGGTTCGGCTTCATCTTTCTCGCCTATGTGCTCGGCGCAGCCCTGCTCTTCTTCGGTGCGCTCCTGTATCGACGCAAGGAGATCAAGAGCAGCAATCGGCTCGAGTCGGTGATCTCGCGCGAGTCGAGCTTCGTGATCAACAACTGGGTCTTCATGGCGCTGCTCGGCGTGGTGTTCTGCGGCACGATGTTTCCCGTCTTCTCCGAGTGGTTCACCGGTCGCCAGATCATGGTGGGGCCCAAGTTCTTCAACACCATGTCGGGACCTCTCGCGCTGATGCTGCTCTTCCTGACGGGAGTGGGTCCACTGATCGCCTGGCGGAGGGCGTCCGCCACCAGCCTTCGCCGTCAGTTCCTCTGGCCCGCGACCACCTGCGGCCTCGTGGCCGTGGGGCTACTCGTCGGATTCCGGGGCGAGATCGGCTTCTACCCCCTCGCCCTATGGAGTCTGGGAGCCTTCGGGCTCTCCACCGTGGTGCAGGAATACACCCGCGCCATCCGCGCCCGGCTGCGCCGCGGCGAGGAGAACGTCCTGCAGGCTCTGCGCACCCTGCTGCGCAAGAACCAGCAGCGCTACGGCGGCTACGTAGTGCACGCCGGCGTGATCTTCATCCTGTTCGGCGTGGCGGGTGCTGCCTTCACCGACGAACGGCTCGAGAACGTGGAGGTGGGACACACCCTCGAGCTCAACGGCTACTCACTGCGCTACCTGACGGCGGAGCCGATCCCGAAGCAGCACTATGGGGGCGCCGTGGCGCGCCTGGCGCGCCATCACCACGGAGAGCCCCTCGGGGTGCTCGCCCCCGAGAAGCGCATGTACTGGCTCGAGCAGCAGCCGGCCTCGATCCCGGCCATCCACTCGACGCTGCGAGAGGACCTCTACGTAGTGCTCACGGAGGTGGAGCGGGACGGCTCGGCCACCTTCAAGATCTACCGCAACCCCCTCGTCAACTGGATCTGGATCGGGGGCTATACGCTCGTGCTCGGCACGCTGCTCATCATGTGGCCGCATCCCGTTCGGCCGGCCGCCCACCGGGACGCATGAGGGAGACTCGCGAGGTCGCCTGCCCTCGCGCGGCCGGGCCGAGGCGAACCCTGGCGCTGCTCCTCGCGATCCTGGCCGCGATGGCGGCGGCCGCCGCGGCCCAGCCCGAGGACCCCCCCGACGTGCCCTCGGGTGCTGCCAGCCTGCGGGGGCGGGTGGTGCACGAGGAGCGTCCCGACCGGGCCGCCGGCATCGAAGTGCTCCTCTACGCGCTTTCCCCGGGCGCCGCGCCCGGCCTGCGGCGTGCCACCAGCGATGCGGAGGGGCGCTTCGTCTTCGAAGGCATCTCGGACGATCCGGAGACCGCCTACCTGGTGGGAGCACGCTATGCGGACATCCCCTTCCCGGGAGAGCGCGTGAAGTTCGAGGCAGGGAAGTCCGTGGCGGAGGTGGAGATCCCCATCGCTGAGCTGACCGACGATCCTGCCAGGGTCCGGACCCTTCGGGTGACTGCACGCGCGGATCGGGTCGGGAACCAACTCGTCGTCCACGAGACGGTAGCGCTCCACAACGAGGGCCTCCGCGCCTACTTCGTGGACACCGAGGCGCGCACCGCAGGTCGCGCAGCCTTCGAGACGCGGCTGCCGGGTCATGCGGACGGCTTCGCGATGCCGCTGGGAATCGTCCCCGACGGAGTCGGTTGGGAGGAGGGACGCGTCTCCTTCTACGGACCTCTCTACCCGGGGCCCCAGGAGCTCGCCTACAGCTACGTGCTCCCCATCGAGGAGTCCCGAGCCGATCTCGGGCGCGGGTTCGGGCGCCGCGTGGAAGCGCTCGACTGGCTGATCCCCACCCCCGGAGTCGAGGTGACCCGCACGGACCTCGAGGGCGGAGAGACCACCCGCGTCGAGACCCGGAGCTACCTCCGCTACACGATGACTCCCGTGCCCGCCGGCCACACCGTGGACCTGGTGGTGGACGCGCCGGGCGTCCGGGTGGGCGCGGGGGAGCTCACCCTCGAGGAGATGCGAATCTTCCTCGAGCTCGACGACGCCGCCCTGCTCGTCCGCGAGGAGTATCGCCTGAGGGTGGACGCCGACACCGCCGCGGTGGGCGCTCCGGAAGCGCCGCTGCTGCGAATCCCGCTCCCGGAGCAGTCCTACAACCTGCGCTTCCACCCGGACCTCGGGCTGCAGCCTGCGCCCGAGAGCGGCATCGACGTTCTCGGCCCGGTGCCCCCCGGCGAATCGGTGCTCGAGCTCGTGTACCGCCTGCCCCGCACCGGGGGCCCGCTCACCCTCGAGCGGAGCGCGAGCCTGCGGGTTCCGCTGCTCAGCTTCTACGTCGCGGACACCGGGCTGGCGGCCGAGTCAGACCGCCTGCACGGACGGCGGCCAGTGCGCACGCCGGATCGCATCTACATGCATCTGGAGGCGTTCGAGGTGGAGGCCGAAGAGGTCGTCTCCCTGCGCCTGGCGCCGCTGCCTCCGCGAGCTGGCCTCTCCCGCGGGCTCACCTGGGCGGTGGTGGGGGTCGTAGCCCTCGGCGCGGTGGCGTTCCTGTCCGCTCCGCTGCGGGGTCGGGCGGACGAGGCAGGCGAGCCCGCACGAGCCTCGGCGGCCCGTCGCG
>JBDLIK010000186.1:0-6671 GCA_039714895.1 Myxococcota bacterium
GTGCGTGGCCCGCAGACGTCGGCAGACCTCGAAGCCGTCGAGCCCGGGCAACATCAGGTCCAGGATCACCAGGGCGTGATCGCCCGAGAGGCCCCGGGTCAGGCCATCGTCGCCGCGCTCGACCCCCTCCGGCTCGTGGCCGTGGAAGGTCAGCACATCGCAGAGGCCGTTGCGGATGGACTCTTCGTCCTCGACCACCAGGATTCGCGATCGGGGCTCACCCATGCTCGAAGTGTACCTCCGCTCGCGGCGGCCCTCGTAAAGCGATCGTAAATCCGATGGGCTCCGATTTACCGCGGTTTGACGGTGCGTTCGGAGAGCCTGGCGTATACCTGTACGGGCTTCATCGACACGGAAGGCGCCGCGCCTGAGCGGGCAAGGAGAACGATGTGAGACTCTTCGAACGCGTGGCCTCCCTGGTCAAGGCGGATGCCCACGGAATGCTGGACCAGCTCGAGGAGCGTGGGCTCCTGCTCAAGCAACATCTGCGCGAGGCGGAGATCGAGATCGACCACAAGCGTGCGCGGCTCGGAGCCCTTGCCGACGAGGAGCGGCGGCTCATGGAGGAGGCGGAGGCGCTCGCCACGCGGGTCGCGCGTCTCGACGACGACGTGGAACTCGCGC
Source organism: Myxococcota bacterium (assembly GCA_039714895.1). Classification (GTDB taxonomy): domain Bacteria; phylum Myxococcota_A; class UBA9160; order UBA9160; family DASRUS01; genus JBDLIK01. The sequence continues at coordinate 625 of JBDLIK010000186.1, forward strand.
TCGCCGGGAGCCACGAAGAGCTCGCCCGATTCGCCGTGCGCCGACTCCTGCCCGGGCAACGTGAGCTGGGGGAGCGTCGCGCGCGGATGTCTGAGCTGGCGGAAGAGCGCCAGCGACTGGCCGAGCAGCTGACCGGGCAGGAGGAACGCTTCCAGGCGCTGCGCGTCCAGGTGCGAGCGCGTCTGGCCCGCACGACGCCGGCTCCGTGCTGGGACGGAGCTCCCGAACCCACCGACGTGGCCGAGGAAGAGGTGGACCTCGAGCTGCTGCGCCGCCGCGAGCGGCGGGAGGCACAGGGATGATGCGCTGGAACTCCTTCGGGCGAACCCTGGGATTCGGCGCGCTGGCGGCCGGCGGGTTGCTGGCCGCGAGCTTCCTGCCCCTTCCCACCGGCGCCGCGCTCTCGGCCTGGCTGGTGGCGAGCGCCGTCGCCTACGGGGTGGGGCTGGCTCCCTCGGCGGCCGGCGCGGCGCGGACCGTGCTGCCCATCGGCGCCCTGGGACTGGCGGTCTGGCTCGCCGCCGAGCACGTGGGCCAGGCCGCCCTGGGCGCCGCCCTGGTGGTGGGGATCGGCCGCAGCCTGCTCGTGTACCGGGCAAGACCCCTGCGCGGACTCGCAGTGGAGGCCGTGCTGCTCGGCGGCGGCCTCTGGCTGGCGCGGGCACTCCTGGATGGGGGTCTCGGCTCGGCGGCCCTCGCGGTCTGGGGTTTCTTCCTGGTGCAGAGCCTCTTCTTCTGGATTCCGGGCGTGGCCGAGCGGGAGGATTCCGGCGCGACCGCCGACCCCTTCGAGCGCGCGGCGCGAAGGCTCCGCCGGCTGCTCGAGGAGGAGCCCGTCACGAGGGGTGGGGGCGCGTGAGGATCCCGTAGAGCTCGAGGGCGGTGTCGAGGAGCGGGCGGTCGCGACTGCTTCGCAGCGCGCCCAGGAGGTCGCTCGCGCGGTCGAACGATCGGAGCAGCAGCGAGTAGCGTGCGTCGCTGCGCTTCTGATCGAGCACCTCCTCCTGCGTCAGCGGGCGGTCGATCCAGTGGCCGAGCTCACCGGCGATCAGCTCGTTCGTCCGCTCCAGCAGCGCGGCCTGGAGATCCGCTCGCCCCCCGCGGCTGCAGCTCGCCCTGGACTTGACGAGGACCGCGCGCAGGTCGTGGTGGCGCGCGAGGCTCCCCTCGATGCGCGGCGCCAACGCCTGGCCCAGCAGCCAGGGAGCCCCCTGCGTGACGACCCAGGGGTCGAGGAGGGGACGGCCGCGGCGCAGCAGCAGCGGCCGGTGGGTCGCGAGATACAGCAGGCGTGGACTCTCGGGCAGCTCGGGGGAGTTCGGGTCGAAGCCCTCGAGGGCCCAGTGGCCGGGCAGTGCGTCGACGGCCACGTGGATGCGGGCCTCCCGCCTCGCGTCGTTGGCGCGCCAGACCCGGGTGACCTGCTCCCAGAGCGCCTCCACCAGCCGGACCCCTTCGGCCACGGGAAGTTCCCACAGCGCCTTTTGAACGATCCAGGCCTCGGGCAGTCGTTCCTGGGTGACGTAGACCTGAAAGCGTCCCTCCGCGCGGCGGACCAGCCGATCCCCCGACCAGGGGAGGGACACACCGCAGGTCTCCTGCAGCTGGCGGACGTAGAACCGGTAGAGCTCGAGGTATCCAGCGGCAGCGCGTCGGGAGTCGAAGCAGGCGATGGGCTTGTAGACCAGCTGGATCGGGGTGTCCTGGCTGGAGGGTCGGCGCACGGCGATCGCAACGCCGTCGAGCGCTCGAGCGGTGCCGTCCGCAGCCAGGATCCGCTTCTGCAGTCGCGGACGGATCCGGGGCAGCAGGTCCCGGGCGAACAGGCGGAGCTCCCGGGCCTCGAGATCGATGGAGTCCGACGCGCGGCCGATGCGCTCGGCGTCGATCACGCCTCCCCGCTCCCAGTCGTCGACGAAGCTGCGCTGAAGGGCGTTGGCCTCCCGCACCCGGCGCCAACGGGCCCGCAGCAGCACGCGGGCGGTGGGGGAGGGGATCCGCCGCTCCAGGAAGGCCACCAGCCCGCGCTCGAGGTCCTCGACCTCGGCGCAGAGCTCACGCAGCTCCTGGCAGCTCCGCTCGGGAAGGCGAGAGCGGAGCGTGCGCCAACGGGCCGACCGCAGGCGTCGGCGAATCCGCCGCTTGCGGGGATGGACCTCGAGCAGCCGCGCCAGGGCCTGGGGGGAGAAGGGCACAGTCCGATCCTACACGAGCAACCCGTTCGGGATCGGAACTCCCTGCGGAATCGGGTCAGTCGGTCCGAGAGGGCATGAGGATCCAGAGCGCGAGATAGACGAGGATGCCGGGGAAGGCCGCCGAAGCCACAGACACCAGCACGAAGAGCACTCGCACCACGGTGGGGCTCCAGCCGAGCCACTCGGCGATGCCTCCGCAGACACCCGCCAGGACGCGGGACTCCTGGGAGCGCTGCAGGCCAGCTCGACTTCTCTCCATGCTCCACTCCTCCGAGGCCTTTGGTCCCTAGTACGCAGCAGACAGCGTCCGGGTTCGTCCAGCTCACCCCTGGGGGGCGTTCGCTTCAGCTGGGCTCTGGCTCGGGCTCCGTCCGGATCTCCGCGTAGACGCCGAAGTGATCGCTGGGCCAGACGCCATCGCGCTCGTCGTCGCAGACCAGGCGACAGTGGCGGACGCTGCCCACACCCCCCACCTGGGGATAGCCGACGAAGACGTAGTCGATGCGACGGTCCGGCTCGAGCCAGGGTCGCGTGTAGGGATTGCGGCGGGACCAGGTGAACCCTGGACCCCCTTCGCCCGCGATCCGCCAGGCATCCCGGAAGTGCACACTGCGCCCCCGCAACGATTGCAGGCCGGCCACGTAGCGCATCTCGGCGGAGTCGGGTTCGGCGTTGAAGTCGCCCACCACGATGGAAGGAAAGCCCCCTTCCGGGCGGCGGGCGAGAACGAGGTCGCACAGCGCCACCACCTGGAGCTCGCGGATCCAGCCGTGGTGGAAGCGCCAGTTGAGGTGCGTCGACGTGAAGGAGAGCCGGCCGACGGGCGCTTCCACGGTCACCGAGAGGGCGCTGCGCTGCTCGTCGCCGCCACCGTCGGGAAGGCGCAGGACCTCCCGGTCGAGGATGGGCCAGCGGCTGGCCACGGCGTTCCCGAAGGCCAGCTTGGGCTCCGCCCAGTAGTCGCTCGCAGACGCATAGTCGAAGCGGTGCCCGGTGCCCTCGAGCAGCTCCCCGACCTGATCCCAGTCCTCCCCGCGCAGCGCTTCCTGAAACCCGATCAGATCGGGGTCGAGCCGCGCGATCCACTCCCGCAGCCGCTCCCGACGCCGCGAGTACGGGCCGTCCTGGTTCCAGAGGTTGAGGCTCAGCACGGAGAGGGGCATCGGCTCCAGGCTACCACCGTTGTGACCCCCGTCTCCAGCCGGCCGCCGTCGTTCGCGCTATCCTCTTCGCTCGACGGTCACCGTGCGGAGACGCGCCATGAAGCTCGAACAGATCCCCTGGAGCGAGGAGCAGACCCCCGGCGAGGCGACCCTGCGCGGCCAGCTCGAGGAAGAGGGCTACGACGTGGTGCGTTGGCGGGATCGCGCCAACTGGAACTACGGCACCCACAGCCACGAGCACGACGAAAGCCTCTGGGTGCTCCATGGCCGCATCGTGCTGCGCGTCGACGGGAACGAGTACCCCCTCGGGCCCGGCGACCGGATCCTGCTGCCGAAGGAGACGATTCACACCTCCAGCGTGGGCCCCGACGGGGCCACCTACCTGATTGGCCATCGGCGCGAAGGCGTCTGACCCGAGGTTCTCGCCCCTTCATGATCGAGCTGCGGGACCTCACGCGGCGCTTCGGCGAGATGGTGGCGGTGGACGAGCTTTCGTTCTCGGTCGTGCGCGGTGAGCTGCTGGTGCTCCTCGGCGGCTCGGGCTGCGGCAAGACGACCACCCTCAAGATGGTGAACCGCCTGATCGAGCCTTCGTCGGGGAGCGTGCACATCGACGGGGAGGACGCAGCCGACCTGCCGGGCTTCGAGCTGCGACGCCGCATCGGCTACTGCTTCCAGCAGATCGGACTCTTTCCCCATCTCACGGTGGCCGAGAACATCGCGATGACGCCCAGCCTGCTCGGCTGGGCGCCCGCGCGCATCGAACGCCGCGTGGAGGAGCTCCTCGCCCTCCTCGAGCTCGAGCCCGGTCGGTTCCGGGAGCGGCGGCCGGAAGAGCTCTCCGGCGGTCAGCAGCAGCGGGTGGGGCTCGCCCGTGCGCTCGCCGCCGAGCCCCGGGTGCTTCTGCTCGATGAGCCCTTCGGCGCTCTGGACCCGCTCACCCGAGACCGGCTCCAGCAGCGCTTCCAGCAGATCCGCCGGGAGCTCGAGCTCACCGCCATCTTCGTGACCCACGACATGGTCGAGGCGGTGCTGCTCGGAGATCGCATCGCGGTGATGCGGGCCGGTCGGCTGGTCCAGATCGGGGACCCCCGGGAGCTGCTGCTGCGGCCGGCCGACGACGGGGTCGCAGAGCTGATGGACACCCCGCGGCGTCAGGCAGAAGCGGTGGACCGCCTGCTGGGTCGCCCGGATGCCGGCCCGTGAGCGAAGAGCTCGCGCTGCTCCCGGGCTATCTGCTGGCGCACCTGGAACTCACGTTGGTGGCGCTCCTGCTCGGAGCCCTGGGAAGCATTCCGGTCGGCATCCTGGTCACCCGGCGCCGCCAGCTCGAGGGCCCCGTCCTCGGCGTCGCGAGCGTGGTGCAGACCATCCCCAGCCTCGCCCTGCTGGCGATCATGGTGCCGACCCTGGCTTTCGCGGGGGCTCTGCTCGAGCGAGGCTTCGGAGTTTCGCTGCATAGCATCGGCTATCTGCCGGCTCTGATTGCCCTCACGCTGTACAGCACGCTGCCGATCCTGCGCAACACCGTCGCGGGGGTCGAGGGCGTCGATCCGGCCGTCCTGGAGGCGGCACGCGGCGTGGGCATGACGGAGCGCCAGCAGCTGCTGCGGGTGGAGCTGCCGCTGGCGTTGCCGGTGATCGTGGCAGGAATCCGCACGGCCGCCGTCTGGGTGGTGGGAACGGCGACGCTCTCCACCCCGGTGGGCGCCACCAGCCTCGGGAACTTCATCTTCAGTGGCCTCCAGACCCGGAACTTCCGCGCCGTGCTGGTGGGATGCGTCGCGTCGGCGGGGCTGGCTCTGGTCCTCGACCAGCTGATCCGCCTGCTGGAGCTCGGCATGCGCGGCCGGCGGCTGGCGCTGGCGGTGTCCGCGGCCGGGCTCATCGGGCTCTACGCCGTGACGGGGCTCGCCTGGGTGCGCGACACGATCCTCGAGCCGGATGGAGGCCTTGCGGTCGGGTCGAAGACCTTCACCGAGCAGTACGTGTTGAGTGAGATCCTGGCCCGAACCCTCGAGGAGGAAACGGGAAGCCCGGCCCGCGCCCTCCAGTCCCTCGGCTCGACGGTGCTCTTCGACGCTCTGCGCAGCGGCGAGGTGGATGTCTACGTCGACTACTCGGGAACCATCTGGGCGACGATCATGCACCGGAGCGGCCCACCGCCGGGCCGCGAGCAGGTGCTCGAGGAGGTGCGCGAATACCTGTGGAGCCGTCATCAGATCACCCTGGCCGCGGCCCTCGGCTTCGAGAACACCTACGCCCTCGCCATGCGCGAGGACCGCGCCCGTGCGCTCGGCGTGGCGGCGATCAGCGATCTCGCTCTGCGTTCGAGCACCCTCGAGATCGGTGGCGACTACGAGTTCTTCGCCCGTCCGGAGTGGGAGGCCCTTCGCTCGACCTACCAGCTGCGTTTTCGCGATGAGCGCAGCATGGATCCCTCGCTCATGTACCAGGCCGTGGTCGCGGGGGAGGTGGACGTGATCAGCGCCTTCTCGACCGATGGGCGCATCGAAGCCTTCGGGCTCACGGTGCTGGAAGACGATCGTGCGGTGATCCCTCCCTACGATGCCATCGTCCTGGTCGGCCCCAACCTGGCGCGGGACGCGCCCGCCGCGTTGGCGGCCCTGGGCCGCCTGGAGGGCCGCATCGATGCTCCGACCATGCGACGCATGAACCTGGCGGTGGA
>JBDLIK010000187.1:0-6662 GCA_039714895.1 Myxococcota bacterium
GGAAACCACCCAGGGCCGCCCTCGAGCGGACGCGCGTAGGACCGTGCGTAACGGACCGTCCCAAACCACGTCAGCAGCGAGCGCGGCTCAGGCGACGTCATTCGGTACCTGGTCCCGTCCACCTCGAAGCGGTCCGGATGCTCTCGGCGATGCTTCGCTTCGGCGATCGCGAGCGCCACCTCGGCGCTCGCGCGTCCCACCTGCCGCAACGCTTCGATCTGCTTCGCCTCGAAGTCGACGAACCCATCGTCCGGTCCACGCTCGGCGGCCCAGAACACGGCCAGCTCACGCACCCCTGCCAGCGCCTCTTCGAGATGGGCCATGCGCTGCTCCAGGGTGTAGTCATCGCGCACTGTCAAGGCCCGGGTGTACTGACCGGGGTCGGGTCGGCAGAACTGATCCGGTGATCGGGCGGGTGGCCGAGGCGCGATTCTGAGATCGTCGGCGGGCGGTTTCTGGGAGCACGGCTCCAGCGATCGGCGCCCGAGCGAGGGCGACCTGAGGTCGGCAGAAGTGACCGCGGTCTCGTCGATGTCCAGATCGACGCCGAGACCGAGGTCCGGATCCGTGAGATCGCGACGTAGGGGCTGTGGGCGCTGATATCTGCAGCAGGAGATTATGTGCAGCGCACCATCAGTTGGGCGGAAGTCCCTGGTCATTAGCTGCCGATAGCGTCGATAATCTACAGCTGCTCGAGCCAGCTCAGGAGATCTGGTTTGTGGCGCGGTTGCATCGACGCTTCAACTGGGGCCGGGGCTGCCTCCAAGGCAGCCCGCTTCATCTCAAGGTCGGCCTGCACGTAGCATTCCATCGTCTTGAGGTGTGAGTGACCGAGGATGTCCTTGATCGTGACGGGCGAGACTCCTGCTTGGAGCAGATGCATCGCCTTCGTGTGCCGCATGGTGTGGGGGCTGATTCCCGACCGGGTGAGGGAGTGGACGTGTGACGCCGCCAGCCTGCGGTACTTCTCGAGGATGAAGGCCACACCCGAGCGGCCCATGGGTTCTCCTCGGTAGTTCCGGATTACTGGATCGCCGCCGTCCAAGGCGCGTCCGGTGTGCAGGAGATGGTCGCGAACAAGCCGGACGGTAGCTGGAAGGAGGGGCACAATCCGCTGCTTTCTGCCCTTTCCCATGATGCGTACCAAGCTGGGGCGATCCAGCCTGAAGTCGACAGGGCGCAACCCAACGATCTCGTGCACGCGGGCGCCGGTGTCGTAGAGCAGAGCCAGCAGGAGGTAGTCGCGCTGTCCCCGCTGCGTGCTGCGATCAGGCTCCGCGAGGACCGCCTTCAGCTCGGCCTCGGTTAGGTAGCCGAGAGACTGGACCGTCACCTTCTTGAACGGGATGCTGAGAATCTGCTGACTCAGTGCGCTAACTGCGGGCTCCCGAGTCGTTGCGAAGGTGAAGAACGATCGAATCGCTGCCAATCGAGCGTTACGGGTGCGGGCGGAATTGCGGCGTTCTAGCTCGAGATACTCCAGGAACGATAGGATGTTCGCTGGTGAGAAGTCGTCGATCGTCAGCCGCGAAATCGGTCGACCCGTGGCCGTGGCAATGTAGGGCAGGAGAAGACGAAACGCGTCTCGATAGGCTGCGACCGTATGGAGGCTTGCATCTCGCTCAGCTCCGAGATGACGAACGAAGAAGGCGGTCACCAGATCCGGCAGCGTCATGACAGCCCTCCCTCGGGCGCCGCCGTGATGAGGTGGCCAAAGCGCTGCTCATGCCGACGCGTGACTCCCTCCGCCAGATCCTGAGTCATGTGGAGATACACCTGGGAGGTACTCACCCCGACGTGGCCCAAGTAGGTCGCAAGCAAGGGGAGCTTCGCGCGTAGATCCTGGCCCTGCTCGTACCAGGCGAACATCCGTAGAACAGCGAAGCTATGCCGTAAATCATGGAGTCGAGGTCCTTCTCCTCGACCATGATGTTGGATACCTGCCAGGCGGAGGACGCGGCGGAAAGCGCGATACAGCGAACTGTTGCTGCACCGCCGGTGACCGTCGCGGCGAGGGAAGAAGGCATCGGTGGCCATCCGGCCTGGCTCCCTGGCGAGGAGATCGGTTCGGTATGCCCGCAGTCGATCCGTCTCCTCGTCCGCGAGTGGCACGAATCGCGACTTGCTGAACTTGCCGCAGCGGATCGTCAAGACGCCCGTCTTCAGGTCCACATCGCGATCTTCGAGATCCAAGAGCTCACTGCGCCGCAATCCTGTCAGCAGCAGCAGGCGCAACGCCGGCCCCAGCACACATCCTCGATCCGGCCATCCCGGCGAACTTGGCAGATTGCTACAAGCGTCCAGGAACCGCGCGGATTCTTCCCGTGACAAGACTCGGATCACTGGCCGAGATCGACGGATGCCGAGAAATCGGGGTGGAGGCACGAAGGTGTCCGGCTGCTGAAGCTGGACGAATTGCGCGAACTGGCGCACCAGTGTGAGGTGATGTGAACGAGATCCTCGGGTTCGGCGCGACAGGTACTCGCGAACGAGCGGCTCGCTGATTCCGCTCTCCCGCCGCTCTGCGGCGAAGTGGTCGAATTCTCTCAAGAACCCCTCTTCCCTGCGATACCTGATCCCCAAGGTTCGCTTGTGCTTGAGGAAGGCTGAGGCCAGGTCGCCGAGCTGGCTGGCGAATCCACTCACTGGCGCACCTCCCCTTCGAAGAGGGCAACCTCGCGCAGATGGTCGAGATCCACCTGGAGGTACTTGTGCGTCACGTCGGACGAGGTGTGTCCCAGGACGCCAGAGATGGTGAGCATCGGGACTTCACGTCGGAGCATCATCGTCGCCAACGAGTGCCGCAGAAGGTACATTCCTCGAGGAGAAGTCGAATCTGGAAACCCGGCGGAACGCCATGCCCGGTCCATCACACTCCACAGGTTGTTGGCGCCGTTCAGCGCCTGGAAGGGTGGCCGGTGGCGCACGAAGATCTCGCGAGCATCCGAGGTTGGCCGCGCCTCCCGCAGGTAGAGCACCAGCGCTTCATCTACGTCAGCGAGCAGGGGAAGTTCGAGTTCCCGTTGGGTCTTGGACTGGCGAAGGACAATGCGCTGGTCCCGCCACCGGATGTTCTCGAGTTGAAGACCCCGGATGTCGCAGGGTCGAAGTCCGTATCGGGCAGCAAGCAGAAGCATGGCGCGGTCCCGCTTCCCCAGCGCCGTCGAGTGGTCGACCGAGCTCACCAACTGCTCCACCATCGCCTCCTCCAAGACCGGCGGTGGATGGGCGAGCCGATACTGTGGTGGCCCTTCGACGGCGTAAATGACGCTCGCCGCAATTTGGCCATTCAGGTGCAGATACCGGAAGAAGCCACGGAGGGCAGAGGAGTAAGTGGCGATGGATGCCGGCGACAGATGAGCCAAGGAGCGTAGGAAGCCGCGGACATCCTCCACCGTGATCTCGGAGATGGCGTCATGCTGGCCCTGGTCCCACCACATGAAGAAGCGGACCAGGCATGCCTCTGGCTGGCACGTAGTGCGTCGTCCACGATGGTGTCGCAGGAACGCCAGGAACGCGGGCAGGTGTACCCGTTGAAGGGGCGTCGGGCCTTGCTCGCGACGATGCGGCCCTCGGCCTGACGCGTCCCCGCCATCGAGCAAATGGCGCAGAGCCCGACGGGCCTCGGTTCGACGGCCCCTCGCCCCGAACCGACGAGCCAGGTACGCGACTACTTCCGGCCCATCTAGAACCTCGGGTAGCGGCGCGTTCCGCGCCTCGTATTCCATCAGGAAGTCCAGCCACTCGCGCAGGTATTGGGCAACGACCCTTGGAGAGTAGCCTCGCTTCAGCAAGCGGGCGGCGTGTTGATCGACCCGTTTCCGATGTTGCGAATCTCGATACCGAGATCGCAGATGTTCGGGCAGCAGCGCTTCGTACACATGACCTCCTCCCCGAGGCGCTCAAGCCCCAGGTGCTCGGAGGATATGGGGGTCGTGGTCAGAGATTATGCAGTGTTTCAGCGGTTCTCGCGTCAGTGCTGCGCATAGTCTCCTGCTGCAGATATCAGCGCTTATGCGGGGCTCCGCATAAGCGCTGTGGGCAACGTGGCCGTCGCCTCGGTGGTCGACGCGCCCATGATGGTCCCGGCCACGTTGTCCAAGCCGTTGTGGGCGCTGTGGGCGGGCTCTCTTCCGCTTCGCCCACCAGAAGGCAGTCGCCGCCCGTCCATAGCGTCCACATCGGCGTCAGCGTCCATAGCCCACCCTCGGACGAGGCCACCGCGGCCCTGGTTCTCGGTGGGCGTGCGCATCACGCAGGTGCGGAGGTTCGACGCGCTCGGTCGGAGTCCGGGTTCCGAAACGACTTGCCGCGGATCTCGATCACCGTGGCGTGATGGAGCAGTCGGTCCATCGCGGCGCTGGCCAGCAGCTCATCCCCGAACAGCGGGTACCATTCATCCGTGGCCCGGTTGGAGGTCCAGATCGTGGCACGCTTTTCGTATCGCTGGCGGATGATCTCGTAGAGGTCTTCGGGCTCGAAGTCGCGCAGCGGCCGGAGGCCCAGGTCGTCGACCACCAGCAGCTCCGGTGTGGTGAACCTCAACAGCTTGCGCTCGTAGCTGTGATCTGCGCGAGATGCGCGGAGCGTCGTGAACATCTGGTGGGCGGTGGTGTAGAGCACCGTGTGTCCCGCCAGGCATGCGCGGTGGCCGATGGCCTGGGCGAGGTGGCTCTTGCCTACCCCCGCCTCACCGAGCAACAGGACCGCCTGCTTGCGAGCGACGAAATGGCACGTGGCGAGATCGATGATCTGGCTCTTGGGGATGCTGGGATTGAAGACGAAGTCGAAGTCATCGAGGGTCTTGTGGGCCTCGAACGAGGCGCGGCGTAGGCGCAGGTCGAGCTGCTTCTGCTCCCGGCGCTCGACCTCGTCGAGCAGGGTGCGGTACAGGAACTCGGCGTAGGGCAGGTTGTCCTCGACAGCCTGCCGGGTCCGCAGCTCCAATGTGTTCAGGACCCCGCTCAAACGAAGCTTCTTGAGAATCGGGACGAGCTCGTCGGTGGGACTCATGACATCCTCCGGTCATCGGTATCGGTGGGTGTGGGCGTACGAGCGAAACGCGGTCGGGAAGGGGGCGCAGAGGGTGTCGCAGATGCAGGGAACAACGTGGGCGGCAACGGCTCGAAGTCCAGTCCCTTGCGGAGGATGTCCCGCACGCTCACGTACGTGTAGGCGCCGTAGAACCTCGCCCGTTCGCACGCCGCTGTCGCCCGGCTCGGTGGGTGCTTCTCCAGCAGGGTCACGATCGCCTGCACCACGCGCAGCTTCGAGATCACGTCCTCCGACCCGAAGACCTCATCGATGTAGATCTCTACGACCTCCCCCATCTTCCGGGCTCGTTCCATCCAGTGCTTCCGAGACCGGTGGCGCAGATCCCGGCGATGTTCGGGTAGGTGGGATTCCGTCGTCGAGCGAGGGCCCGGTTCGCGGGGATCGTGCGTCGCAACACGGTCGTCGTCGGCGTAGATGCACACCGTGTCGGGTGTGGCTCGGACCCACAGCTTCTCGCCGCAGAGCCTCCATGGCGCGGAGTACTCGCGGCGCTCGTATACAAGGTGGCAGTTGGCGTGTACCGTCGCCTGCTTCCAGATCACGGGTACGTAGGGCACGGCGGGTAGAGGCAGGAGAGCCGGTCGCTCCTCCTGCTCGAATACCTCCAGGGGCATCCGTCCGGTGGTGCCGTGCTCGCGCGTTCCCGCGATCTCGAACCGCCAGCGTCGAAGCTCGTTCTGCGCGGGTTCCAGCTCCTCGAGCGCTCGCGGCTTGAAGAAGTTGTTCTTGACGTACTTGACGCCCGACTCCGCTCGCCCCTTCTTCTTTGGCGATCGCGGGGGGGTGGGATCCACCCGGAACTTGTAGTGCCGCGCGAACTCCCGGTACGTCCGGTTCAGCCCTGTGTCGTCGCGCTCGATGCCGAACGCAGCGCGGATCACCGCCGCCTTCAGGTTGTCGGGAACCACGGTCTCGACGACCCCGCCGAATTCGGCGAACGCTTCGATGTGCAGCTGCACCCAGGTCGTCGCCTTCTGGTCGAACACGATCTTGGCGAACATGTGCCTGCTGTGGGCCAGCACCATGACGAAGACCCACGCCCGACGGGGCTTGCCCACCGATGGATCCACCAGCATGCCCACGTAGCCGAAGTCCACCTGGCCGATCTCACCTGGCCGCGTCTCCACCGGGATCGCGACGTCCTTCGCTTGCACGCCGCGCGCCTTCTTCCACTGCGTCCACGCTCGCTTGACGGCCGACAGGGTGCCCTCGAACTCGGGGCTGTCCAGCCGCAGTTTGTCGTAGATCGCCTTCGGGTACGCCCCGCGACCGGCCATCTGGTGGATCTGCTCCAACCACCGATCGACCGACGAGATCTGCTGCGGGCCCTTCTTGGGCGGCATCTGCGCCACGACGGCCTCGCGAAGCTCGGCCAGCCCCGGGAGTTCCTCAGGATCCCCTTCCAGCAGGCACGCGAGCCGCAGAGCATTCCGGTACCGACGCTCCGTGTTCGGGCTCATCCGCAGAGTTCGCGCCACATCGCGCGCACCTGTCCCCATCCGGTGCAGACGCACCAGTTCCTGCAATTGATGCATGTCGATCCTCATCTCACCCCTCGATGTTGTGCGAGGGGGACTACCTGTTGTTGTCCAACATCGACCAACCGC
>JBDLIK010000188.1:0-6634 GCA_039714895.1 Myxococcota bacterium
CCTCGGCACGCGCACAGTTGGCCGCGGACTCCTCGCTGCTGCCGAGCGCGGTGGAGGAGCTCCTGCGCTGGGTGAGCCCCATCATTCACATGCGACGCACGGTCACCCGGGAGGTGGAGCTCCGGGGGCAGCGCATCCGGGCAGACGAGAAGGTCGTGCTCCTCTAGCGCCTCGAGTCGAACTTCGTGAATGGCATCGTGTCGATTCCCGTGCGCTACACCGCGAACTCGTGACATGGGACAAGCGCCGGAGGCCTGTCCTTCCCGACTCAGACCCGAATCTCGAACTCCAGGCACTCGTACCTGCTGCTGAACTCACGAATTACCGTCGCTCGGCCCGCGACCGAAGTGCTTGACGAGAAACTCCTTGGCCAACGCTTCGCCGTCCTCGGTGAGGAGCACTGACTTGGCCTTCGAAATCGGGTCGCAGATCCACCCCTTCTGAAAGAGAAGGTTCATGAGATCCCAGTCGAGCGCCTTCCACACGCGCCCCCCGTGGAGGGTGAGCGCCAACAGGCCGAGCGCGGCTTCGGCAAGCTCGTCGTGATCAAGGGTGTTGGAAAGTCGGACCGGATGCTCATCATCCTGAGTCATGGTATCGCTCTCATGCCGCATAACGGACATGGCGCTCAGTTGCGGCCAACAGCGCCTCCGAGGCCGCTCGGGCACCCAGGGTTGACGCCAGGAGGCTACCAAACCACAATTGAAACGCGCTGTTGGCCGTCAGCTACAGCGCGCGCCCCCGGGGCGCCTGGGAGGGGCGATGAGCGAGAGCTGGCAGGACAGGGTCTCGGTCGACCCGACCGTGCGAAGCGGGAAGCCCTGTATCAAGGGTACCCGAATCACGGTGTACGACGTCTTGGAGTACTTGGCCGGGGGCATGAGTGAGAGAGCAATTCTCTCTGATTTCCCCGACCTTGCGGCTGAGGATATCCGGGTGTGCCTCGCATTTGCGGCGGCCCGAGAGCGGCGTCTTTCTAGTCCCGCCGCGTGAAGCTCCTCTTCGACGAGAACTTGAGCCCGAGGCTTGTTGGGCTCCTCGGTGACGCATACCCGGGAAGCACACACGTGCGCGATGCCGGCCTCACGGGTGCGGCGGACGACCTGATCTGGGAGCATGCCCGCGACCACGGGTACGCGATCGTGTCGAAGGACGACGACTTCCGACAGCGGAGCTTCGTCGAAGGTGCGCCGCCCAAGGTTGTATGGCTCCAAGTCGGCAACGCCGGCACAACGGCGATCGCAGCCCTACTTCGCGAGACGGCAGGGCGTCTTCGTGCCTTCGAGGGCGAGGACGAGTCGTCTCTCCTCATTGTTCGCCGTGCGGTCTAACGGAATTGGCGCGCAGCTGCCGCCAACAGCGCTGACCGGCAGCACCGAGGCGGGAGCGCCCGACGCCAGAATGCTACCATGCTGCGATTGGGCCCGGCTGTTGGCGGTCAGCTGGAGCGCCTTGTTAGCCGGCAGCCCGCGCGACTCATCGTTGGGAGAGACCCCATGGAGATGTCCCTGACGGCCGTGTTCAAGAAGGTGCCCGAGGGATACATCGGGTTCGTCGAGGAGGTTCCGGGTGCGAACACCCAGGGAGCCACGCTCGAAGAGGCTCGCGAGAACCTCCGCGAAGCGGTGGAACTTGTGCTGGAGGCGAACCGGGCGTTGGCGAGGGAAGAAGCCGGTGAGGGTGAGGTAATTCGCGAGCCCCTGAAGATCGCTGCTGGGTGAAGCGGCGCGATCTCGAGGTCTCTCTTCCTGCCGGCTAACGGATCAGCGCTCAGCTGCACCGCAGGCGCTGACCACCAGCGCCACGGCACCTGAGCCACGACGCCAGAACGGTACCAGAGTCTGTTGGACCCAAGCCCGCGGTGGCAGCTGCAACGCGTTGTTGGGCTGCGCGCCTCTCATGCTACCCACACCAGCCACCGAGTTCTCGAACCGCTTCTTCTTCGGACATCTGCGTGGCTTCAGCCTTGACCTCGGCGGGGACCCACTTCGGAAACGCCACCTCCCTGGCGACGTGGCGCCCCGAGTCGGTATGGACCTCGTGCACTTGGGCGAGCTGTTTCTTGGAGAAGCGCTTCGCCGCACGAACAAGCGCTGGCCACAGGCGACGGTGAACGAATGTGACCTTGCCATTGACGAGGCGGCAAACGAGGACATCCTCGCGGCCGCGAATCGTCTGCGTGAGTTCGAAGATCTCGTGACTCCGCGGATGCGACCACCAGCTTCCGCTAATGGGACCCTCTGCGATGGCCGCCGCAAGTGACGGGACTGGACCGGCTGCCGACTCGAGGACGACACCGTGCTTCCGGACGAATGCTGCAGCCTGTCGCGGTGTCACCTCGTGCTGCCTTCGCGCTGCCCAACAGTCTTCTAAACAATCTTGTACGCCCGCATACTGTATGTTGGCACAAGCACCTGTCAGATGCGCCGTCGGATGGGCCAAACCCCGCGGGAGGCCGGAGGGAACTCGCCGAGCCGGGGGTGTCGGGCGGCCTGATATCGCGAGCGGCGGTGGAGCTGAGACTGATAGGAGAGACGTGGGGTCCGAACGCGTTCTGCTCGGGCGACGGAGACGGCAGGTTGCCTGCGGCAGTGGATGGCGATCGAGGTGGGGTCTACTCGGGGGACAGGGCCTGGAGGCGCTCGACGGCCTCGAGGTACTCCTCGACCAGGCCCATCACGACCTCGCGCACCGAGCGCACCTCGTTCATGGTGCCGACGATCTGGCCCACGGGATTGAAGGCCACCTCCTGCGCCTTGGCGGCGTAGCGGTGGGTGCGCGAGACGGCGTCGGCGGTGACCATGAACTGAAGGGGCATGCCGAGAGGGTCCGGGGTGTCCTCGCGCCCCCAGGCCTCGGTCCAGTCGTTGCGCAGCATGCGACAGGGCTTGCCCGTCCAGGCCCGGGAGCGCACCGTGTCCGCGCTCGTGGCTCCGAGCAGGGACTCCACCTGGGCCGGGGGTGACTCGGCCTCCTCGACGGTGAGCCACAGGGAGCCCGTCCAGACGCCCTGGGCGCCCAGGGCGAGCGCGGCGGCCATCTGGCGGCCGCTGCCGATGCCGCCAGCGGCGAGCACCGGAGTCGGTGCCACGGCGTCGATCACCTGGGGCCACAGTACGACGCTGCCGATGTCTCCGGTGTGCCCTCCACCCTCGGTGCCCTGGGCGATGATGAAGTCGACGCCCGCCGCCCTGTGGCTCTTCGCGTGACGCACGCCGCCGCAGAGCGCTCCCACCAGGCGGCCGGCGTTCTGGATCTCCTTGATGACGTCCTCGGGCGGGGTCCCCAGGGCATTGGCGATGACCCGCACCTTGTCGTGCTCGAGGGCCGTCTCCACCTGCGGACCTGCGGTGGCGGCGGTCCAGCCGAGCAGCTCGCGCGCCTTCTCTCCCGCCGGGAGCTCGGGCACGTCGTGGGCTGCCAGGAGCTTCTCGGCGAACTCGCGATGGCCGTGGGGAATCGCCGCGCGAAGCTTGGCCTCGAGCTTCTCGGCGTCGAGCTCGCCCTGCCCCTCGTACTTGCCGGGGATCACGATGTCGACGCCGTAGGGCTTGTCGCCCACGTGCTCGTCGATCCACCTGAGCTCGATCTCGAGCTGTTCGGCCGAGAAGCCCACGGCGCCGAGCACGCCGAAGCCCCCCGCCTGGCTCACGGCGGCTGCGACGTCGCGGCAGTGGGTGAACGCGAAGATCGGGAACTCGATCCCGAGGCGCTCGCAGAGCTCGGTGCGCATGACTCGCCGCTCAGCCTTCCAGGCTGATGGCCTGGCGCGGGCAGAGGCGAACCGCCTCCTCCACCTTGCTGCGCAGCTCCTGCCCAGGCTCCTCGATCAGGATGTGCAGCATGTCGTCGTCGTCCACCTTGAAGACCTCGGGGCAGACGTCCATACAGACGGCGTTGGACTCGCAGAGATCGAAGTCCACGACGATCTTCATGACCGGTTCTCTCCTCTTGGCCCCGGGCTCCGGATCGGTGGGAGGGCCCGCCCGATCGGATCCCCCGCAGGCGGCGCGCAGGGTACCACGTCAGACCGCCCGGAATCGACCCGGCTCCACCTCGGCGCCCCGGCCCGATCGCAGCAGCCGCTCCAGGTGCTGCCCCATGCTGCGGCGCTCCACCGGGTCGGCAAAGGAGATACGTGGTGGAAGGTGGCGTAGGTGCGAGCGTCGAGTTCCCGCACGCGGCGAAGCGTGCGCTCGAAGTCCTCGAGGTCCGACCAGGCATCGCCGTCTCCACCACCGTCGCGGGCCACCACACCCAGGGAAGGGTCGACGATCGCGGTCTCGTGCTTCCCCTGCACCAGGATCGAGTTGCCGTGGGGGTACTTGCCACCCCGGGCACCGAAGAGCACCGTCGCCGACCCGAAGCTGCGCTCCTCGAGGGTCTCCTCGGCTGACACACGCTTCTCCTCTCCGGAATCCGGTATCGTAGCGCCCGCGCAGGAGGAGGAACGTCGTGGCCCGCGGCACCTGGCTCGTGAAGTCCGAGCCCCTCAAATATTCCTGGGAGGATCTCGTCCGCGACCGATGGACCTACTGGGACGGGGTCCGCAACTACGGGGCGCGCAACCATCTCGCCGCCATGAAGCAGGGCGACCTCGTGCTGTACTACCACTCCCAGGAGGGCAAGGAGGTGGTGGGCGTGGCCCGGGTGCGCCGCCAGGCGTATCCGGATCCCACCGCCGACGACGAACGTTGGGTGGTGGTCGATCTCGCGCCCGTCTGCGCCTTCACCGAGCCGGTCTCCCTCACCACCATCAAGGCGGACCCGAAGCTCCGCGAGATCCCCCTGGTGCGCCAGTCCCGGCTCTCGGTGATGCCCATTCCGAAGCCCGCCTTCGACCGCATCCTGAGCCTCGGTCGGACCCGCCTGCCGCGTCGCTGAGGCGACGCCCCAGAACTCGGAGGACCCGATGAGCCCGGCGCCCGCCTCCCTCGACGTGGAGAGCCTCGGGGAGGACGTGCCCCTCCTCCAGGGTCTCCGCACCACTCGAGCGATCCGCCGCCTGCTCCCGGATCCCGTGCCGCCCGAGCTGATCCGCAAGGTGTGCGAGGCGGGCACCTTCGCGCCCAGCGGCGGAAACCGTCAGCCCTGGGTCTTCGTAGCCGTCACCGAGCCCGCGCGCCGCGCCTGGGTGGCCGAGCGCTACCGCGCGACGTTCCGCTCCTACATCGCGCCAGCACGGGAGGCCGCGAGGGACCCCGCTTTTCCGGAGGAGAAGCGGCGCATGCAGAGCGCTGCCATCCATCTCGCCGAGCACCTTCACGAGGTGCCGGTGCATCTCTTCGTGGCAGGCTGGACGCGCCGGGCCGAGCCCCAGTTCCAGGCGCTGATGCCTGCGGTCCAGAACATCCTGCTGGCCTGTCGTGCCGTGGGGCTCGGCGCCTCGCTCACGACGCTCCACCGGGCCTTCGGAGCCGAGCTCGACGCCTGGCTGGGGCTTCCGGACAACATGCCCAGCTGTGCACTTCTGCCCATTGGCTGGCCCCGTGGGCGCTACGGACGCCCTCCGCGCCGCTCTATCGACAGCTGCCTGTTTTTCGAGCGATACGCGGCCGGGCCGTAGTCCGAGGCCGGAGACCTCGATACACTGCAGGACCGGGGTGAGCCAGGAGGGGAACGGCGATGGCCGCACGCAAGACCGCTGCCCGGAAGACCACCGCCCGGAAGGTCACCCGTCGCAAGAAGACGTCGGGTCGAGGGCCGCTCGGGCGCTTCGAGTTGGAGCTCCCCCGGAATCTCGGCGACTTCCGAAAGCAGGTGGCGAAGCAGCTCAACCAGCTCGAGCGGGAGGTGGAAAAGGCCGCGCTCCCGGCCCGCCGGCGGGCCGTCAAGCTGCTGCGCGAGGCCAGCCGTGAGGTCGGTCGGCTGGAAGCTCGCGGAGAGCGCGGCTGGCGCCAGCTCGCCGCTCCCTACCGCAAGGAGCTGGTGGGCCTCGTCAAGCGCATCGAGCGTGTCGTGGCGCCGAAGCGTCCGCCGCGCAAGAAGAGCGCCACCCGCAAGAAGGGTGCGACCCGCAAGAAGGCCACCTCCACGAAGGCGGAACCGACGGCGCGGATGGAGACGAGGCCACACGAGACGCGGGCGCTGGAGACGAAGCCAGTGGGGAGCCAGGTGAATCCTCCCCCGCCGGCCGCGCTCAGCTAGGAGCTAGCTAGGAGGCTGACCCGAGTCTCGGGTCCAGCCTCCTAGCGCCCCTCTCTCAGGTACGTGGTGGCCAGCGCGTCGACGTACTCGTTCCAGCGAGAGCCGTCGTGAGCACGGATCCAGCGCAGCTCGACCGACCGGTGCCGCAGGGCGAGGCCGTACAGCTCTTTCACGAGCTCGAGGTTCGCGATCGGACCCCCCTTGCGGCGCCAGCCCCGCTGGGCCCAGCCTCGAGCCCATTGGTTCACGGTGTTGACGCAGAGCTGGCTGTCGGAGTGGACCACCAGCTCCGCGTCCTCGGGGAGGGCGCGGAAGGCCTGGATGAGCGCCGTCAGCTCCATGCGATTGTTGGTGGTGTCGGGGTCGTAGCCATGCTTCTCGGTGACGATCTCATCGTCTTCCACCCACACGAACCCCCAGCCCCCGGGGCCGGGGTTCCCTTCGCAGGAGCCGTCGGTGAATACCCCCGACTTCGGTCCACCGCGGT
>JBDLIK010000189.1:0-6629 GCA_039714895.1 Myxococcota bacterium
AAGTGGATCGTATCGTCCACCGCGATCCCCAGGGCGAGGGACCCCACGAGACTGGTGGAGGGGTTGAGGGTGACTCCGGTGAATCCGAGCGCCCCGAAATAGATCGCGATGGGCAGCGCGTTGGGCAACAGCGCGATCAGGCCAACGCGGAAGTCCATGAACATCACCACCAGCACCAGATAGATCAGCACGAACGCCGCCGAGAGGCTGAGCAGTTGGCCCCGGGAGACCTCGTCCTGAACCTTGAGCAGCAGGGCCGCGTTTCCGGTCACTGCGCCGGTCAGGCTGGAGGGCAGCTGGGTCATGCGTTGCTCGATCCGTGCGGAGAGATCGGTCAAGCGATCCGAATCTCCAACCGTGGCGTTGACGAGCACGCTGGTGGTCTGCCGGGGATTGTCGATCAGGCGACGGCTCTCCTGGCTGCCGCAGAACAGCAGGAGCTGGCTGGCCAGTCGTCGGGTCGCCGGAACGCGAAAATACTCGGGATCGCCCCCGTTGAAGGCGCGGTTGCACATCATCAGATAGTCCACGATGGACGCGGTCTCTCCCACGTCTGGCTGGACTTCGAGCCACTCCTGCAGCTCTCGCAACGCCATCAGCAGGGTCGGCTCGAGGATGGCCCCAGGAAGGTCCGTCTCGAAGATCAGCCGCAGCTGATTGGCCCCGCCCAGGCGCTCGTTGATCTCTTCCCAGTGGACCCGCACGGGATGTTCCGGGTCCATGTTCCCGGGAAACTTGATCGCGACGCGAATCTGGGTCATCCCCACCATCGCGACCCCCAGGACCAGCAGCGAACAGACGATGACCGTGCGTCGCCGGTCCACCGCCAGCCGCGCCAGCGCGTCGGCGCTGCGCTCGAACAAGCCCTCCCCTTGCGCGGGAGCGCGCGACCGGGATCGGGGCAGGAGAGCCAACGCCGCGGGCACCAGGGTCAGGGCCGAGAGCATGGTGAAGCCCACCCCGAGCAGGGCGAACATCCCGAACTCCCGCACCGCAGGGATCGGGTTCAAGGTGAGGGAGAGGAAGCCGGCCGCGGTGGTGATCCCCGTGACCACCACCGGCACCGCCACCGCATCGAGGGTGCGCCGTACCACCTCCTCGCGCGGCTCGCCCTCCGGGACCTCCCGGTTCTCGGCGTAGTACTCGACCACCACGTGCAGGGCGTAGGTGAAGCCGACGGTGAGGATCAGCGCAGGAATGCTGATGGTGACGAGGTTGAGCTGCTGCCCCAGCCAGGACAGCGTGCCCAGGGTCCAGATCAGAGCACAGACGATGGCCGCCAGCGGCAGCAGGACCCCCCGGATCGTACGGATCGAGACGGCGAGGACCACGCCGACGAGCCCCAGGATGGTGGGCAGCATCCAGGAGATCTCACTCGAGAGCTGGTTGCTGGTGAAGGCCTTCTGATGCGGGGCCCCTGCGACCCAGACCTCGAGACCCGGAGCCTCCGCCTGGGCTACCGCGACGATCTTTGCGTCGACCCCCAGGGAGAGCAGCTCACGGTCCGACATCCGCTCCAGCGAGACGAGCAGTGCCGTGGCCTCGCCGTCCCGGGCGACGAGCGTCCCGGCGAACAACGGATTGTCCAGGACCTCGCGACGCAGGCCTTCCAGACTCTCGCGATCTTCCGGGACCTCCTCGAGCAGCGATACCACCATCAGGTCGTCGCCCAGACTGCGCAGCGTCTGGGCCGTGGAGAGCGAGAGGACCCCCTGGACCCCTTCGATCTCGGCGAGGCGATCGGTGAGACGCACCACCGTGCGCAGGACGTCGGGCTCGAAGACGTCCTCGGCACCCAGGGCCACGACGATCGACTCGTCCGTCCCGAAGAGCTTGCGCGAGTACTCGTAGAGCTCGCGCTCGTCGCCCTCGACCGGCAGCAGGCTCTCCATGGAAGGATCGACCCGCAGCCGCACCTCTCCCGACGGGTCCACGAGGCCCCGGATGCTGATCGCCGTCAGGATCACCACCATCGCGAGCGTGAGCCACGGGTGGTCGGACCCCAGGCGCAGGATGCGGCTCACCTGCAGCGGCGTTCCATGTTCGAGAGGGTGAACATGCGCGCGGGAACGTCCGCCTCGAGCTCGATGTCCTTCACCAGGATCTGCGACGTGGTTCCGGTCCCCAGATCCTCCATCCTCACCTTCTGGGCGACCCAGCTCTCACCGGATCGGATGAACGAGTCGGGGTCCGTCGTCAAGCGCTTGCGCAGGTCCTCGGCGGTCTCGAAGAACTCGATCTTCAGGGGGAGGCAGGTCTGTGCGTCGACCTGGTAGATGATGTGATGGTAGGACGAGCCCTCGAGCTCCGAGGTATCGGAGTGAACCATCCGGACATCGCGTCCATCGAGGGTCGCGTCCGACAGCCGCTTGGCGCGCGCTCTCTCGGGAACCCGTTGCAAGTGCTGGATGTCTTCGTAGCTGAAATCCGTGCAGAAGAGCTGGCCATCGGCGCTCCTGGGATGGATGCGGCGCACCCGTTGGAGCTCGGGCAGACAGACCCAGGTGTCGGTGCGGTCTTTGTGCGCGATCGCCAGGTAGCGGGACCCGCGGTCCTCGGGCGGCCCTTCCACCTCGATCATCGTCTCGGAACGGTCGTCCTTGCCGCGCCGCCAGAAGAGGTTCGCGTCGAGCGTCCGCACGCCGCCGGTGCGGTCCTTGCATTCGAGGTCCACCCGCTGGCGGCTCGTCTTCTCCGGCAGGTTCGAGCGCAGGCAGTCGTCGACCTCCTCGACTCCCGCGTCCAGGGCATTGCCCACTCCCGGCAGCAGGAACCCGCTGAGAACCAGCAGCGCGATGGCGGACACCATGAGCTCCTCCGGAGAGCCGGGCCGCCCCGGCCGAGGGGATCGGGCCTCAGGATCCCGGACGTCCGGGGAGGAGGCGCCGCCCGATTACGCCACAGTCCAGCACGACTTGGCAAGGACAGCTCAGCGCCCTTCTGCGCGCCGCCACTCCTCGCCCGAGTAGTCACAAGCCCGGCCGGGGTCCGCCGCCAGGCGGGCCGCGTGGTCCCGATAGATGGGGTCGGTGGCCAGGTGGTCGTCGAGTGACGCGACGCTTCGGAGCAGGCTGAGCCCCTCTTCGATCTGGGCCTCCTCCCCGCCCTGCTGGCCTTGGCAGACGAGCGCCAAGCCGAGGGTGAGGCGGAACTCCACCCGATTGCTGCGCAGCTCGAAAGCCTTCCGGTAGTACTCCAGGGAGCGCTCGCGATCGCCACGAGCTCCCAGCAACCACTTCGCCAGTCGCGAGTCCGGGACCACCTTGTAGAAGATGCCGGCCGCGAAGTAGGCATTGGCCAGCTCGTGGTTCCAGTCCCCATCGGTATGGGTGGGACCGAGCTCGAGAGTGCGCTCGATCAGCTCCTTCATGCGCCGGGCGCTGCGCGCCGATCGCACCGTGCCCTCCATCCGCGTCAGGCTGGCGAGTCCGATGAACTCGTACAGGGTGCACTCGGCGCAGCCGGGATCCCGTGCGCTGCCCCGCTCGGCCCAGCGCAGGACCTGGGCGAACCCCTCCCTCCGACCGGCCTCGTCGGCCATCGGGAGCTGCTGGGTTGCCCGAAGGTGGTTCCTGGCAATGCGCCAGTAGACGTGGGAGATCTCAGGAGCGAGCGTCGTGATCTCCTCGAAGTCCCGGTTGGATGCCTGGAAGTCCCGCTGCTGCTCGAGGCGCCAGCCGCGCTCCCAGCGGGCGCGGATCTCCGGGTCCCGGACTTCGAAGGGAGGCGAGGAGAGGGCGGACGCGGGCTCCTGGGGGGAGCTCGCTTGGATCGGGGAGACCGCGGGCAGGCACAGCACCACCAGCAGGAGCCCCCGGGTGCCCTGGGCCAGCCGACGGGAGACACCCCCCGGAGGCAGGCTCCGGTGTGCGGCGCGACCCGCTCTTCGAAGCCTCGGGGACGTGGAGCCTCCTCTCAACGCGACACTAGCCGAGCACGCATGACGAGGTGAGCGGCCATCGGGTCTGTCAGCCTGCGACGGACTGGCTTCATCCTGGAGACGAGCCTGGCCCTTCCGAGGGTCGAGTGGGAGCCCGGCGACCTACCTCGGGTGCCGTCGGCGCGCCAGCGCAGCGAGCAGCGCCAGCGCGAGCCATCCGGAAGCTGCGCCCGGTTCGGGAACGGCGATGCACTCCCCCGCCTGACACCAGGCTTCTGTCTCGGGATCGCCGTCGTTGCAGGACTCGCCGTTCGCGCGCTCTCGGCAATCGGCGCAGTCCGCATCCTCCAGAAGGTCGACGGCGCCGTCGCAGTCGTTGTCGAGCCCATCGTCGCAGACCTCGGCTTCCGCCAGCCGATCCGCCTGGCACTGCTCCCCACCCGACTCGCAGCGCGTGGTCCCGGCCGCACAGATCCCGGGCTCGCCGGTGCCACAGCTCTGCGGTGCGTACTCCTCGTCGATGGAGCCGTCGCAGTCGTCGTCCAGGCCGTTGCAGATCCCGTCGTTCAGGGCCGCGGTTCCCGGCTCGCAGCTGTCCACCAGCGCCCCCGCCAGGCACTCCAGGGCGCCCTCGGCGCTGCACTCCCCCACGCCGCAGCTCGTGGGCGGCGCCAGGTAGTCCTCATCCGTCGATCCGTCGCAGTCGTCGTCCAGGCCGTTGCAGAGGGCATCGATTGCCGCTGGCGTCTCGTTCGGGAGGCAGAGGGGGGTGCCGGCCTGGCACGACGACACGCCCGAGCCGCACACTCCGAGCTGCCCGGTGGCGCAGGACTGCGGCGAGAACTCCTCGTCTACGAAGCCGTCGCAGTCGTCGTCGACTCCATCGCAGGTTGCATCCGCGGGCAGGGCCATTCCCGCCTCACAGCTATCGACCACCGCCGCCGCCACGCAGGCACTCGAGCCCGTCGCCCGACAGGCCCCCACACCACAGCTCGTCGCCTGGGAGACGTAGTCCTCGTCCGTCGATCCATCGCAGTCGTCGTCCAGGCCGTTGCAGATCCCGTCGTTCAGGGCCGCGGTTCCCGGCTCGCAGCTGTCCACCAGCGCCCCCGCCAGGCACTCCAGGGTGCCCTCGGCGCTGCACGCCCCCACGCCGCAGCTCGTCGGCGGCGGCAGGTAGTCCTCATCCGTCGATCCGTCGCAGTCATCGTCCACGCCGTCGCAGGTCACGTCCTGCGGGGCCGCAACGCCGGCCTCGCAGCCGTCCAACACGACCCCCGCCACGCAGGAGGTCGATCCTCCCGCCCGACAGGCTCCCACGCCACAGCTCGTCGCCTGGGAGATGTGCTCCTCGTCCACGGAACCATCGCAATCGTCATCCAGGCCGTTGCAGCTGGCGTCGTTCGCGGCTGGCGCCTGGGGTATGCAGAGGATGGCCCCGGCCTGGCAGGCGGTCGCTCCCGCGTCACATACGCCCGGCTGATCGCTGACGCACGCCTCCTGCGGGAACTCTTCGTCCACGAAGCCGTCGCAGTCGTCATCCACCCCGTTGCAGGTCGCATCCACCGGCCCCGGCGGCCCCGCTAGACAGCTGTCGACCACCGAGCCGTCCACACAGGACGTCGAGCCCGTGGCCCCACAGGCCCCCACCCCGCAGCTCGTGGACTGGGAGAGATATTCCTCGTCCGCCGTTCCATCGCAGTCGTCGTCGCGACCGTTGCAGGCCTCGCTGGCGCCCGGGAAGGCGGAGGCGTCGGAGTCGTTGCAGTCACTGGAGTCCGACACCCAGGCCGGCGGTCGGCTGCAGGCACGGGTCGACTGGCTGGCGTCGCCGTAGCCATCGCCATCGAAGTCGGCGAACCATTGCGCAGCATCACTGGCGTCGCTCTCGTCGACGCTGTTGTCGCAATCATTGTCGCGGCCGTCGCAGACCTCCAGGGCGCCGGGGTAGACGGTCGCGTCACCGTCGTCGCAGTCCGTCGCGCACTCGAAGCCATCGCCATCCGCATCGGCCGTACACGCCTCCACGTACTCCATCTCGAGGACGGCGGCTCCGCCGGCCGCGGCGTCGTAGGCCAGAGCGGCCCGCTGGCCCGAGCCCGAAACCACGAAGGCCATGGCGTTTCCGGGCGACCAGCCGGGGCGGTCGACGATCTCCTGCACCACCGCTCTCAGCTGCGGGGTGCGTTGCTCCGATCCCCAGTCCCCGGCGCTCGTCCACGCCGGCGGCTCCCAGGACACGCCTTCGCTCGTCCTCGGCCTGGAGCTCACGTCCCCGTTGCTCTGGACGAAGGGCGGAGCGTCATCGGAAGCCTCCCCTTCGATCAGCAGATTCGTGGGGTCACTGTCCGCCCGGGCCGCCATGAACTGGATCCAGGCTCCCCGAATCTCCGCCTGCCAGGGAGTGCCGACGTCGCGGAACCGGATCCCGACGACCTGCAGCCGGGTCTGGTCCTCGGTCATCTCCAGGTCGGTGCTCGTGAGACTGACAGCACCTCCCAGGAGGATTCGTTCTTCGGCGTCGTCTTCGCTCGCGCTCACCGGGAGGCTCAGCCGGATCGTCGGCTCGATCGTCCAGACGCCGAGCTCCTCGCTTGCCAGGGACTCGTTCCCGGACTCGTCCACCGCCGTGACTTCGAAGCGCTGGAGGCCGTTCGGGGCGAGGCTCACAGCCAGATGATGAGGCTCGGATTCGCTGGCGCTCGCCGTGCCGTCCCGGTAGATCCGATACGCCACGACCCGCGGGTCG
>JBDLIK010000190.1:0-6613 GCA_039714895.1 Myxococcota bacterium
AGAGCCTGGGGGTCGGCGAAGGCCCGAGTCGACGACCCGGCCTCGGCGTCGATGCGCTCGCAGAGCGCCGCGAGCTCGCCGATGTCCCGCTGTCCGGCCGGCCCCACCGAGGAGGCATGGCGGACGCTGCCGGCGCTATCCACGAGCACCGTCGCGCGATCCGTGATGCCAGGACCCTCGAGGTAGACGCCATAGCTCGCCGCCACCCCGCCCTTGGGCTGGAAGTCAGCGAGCAGAGGGAAGGAGATCCCCCCCAGGTCGCGAGCCCAATTGGCGTGGCAGTAGACGCTGTCGACGCTGACACCCAGGACCTGGGTGTGGGCGGCGCGGAAGCGGGGCAGCAAGGCCTCCACGCCCGGCACCTCCTGGCTTCAGGTGGGGGTCCAGTCGAGGGGATAGAAGAGCAGCAGGACGTGGTGGCGGTCCCGAAAGTCCGAGAGCGACACCTTCCGGCCCAGATGGTCAGAGAGCTCGAACCCCGGGGCGGTCGATCCCGGCTCGATCATGCGCTGGTCTCCTTCCGGAAGGCGAAGAGCAGGACAGCCACCTAGATAACAGGGGGGGCGAACGTCGCGCCAGTCCGGCCGGCCAACCGTTGGGGGGCTTTGACGCTAGACTCCGGCGCCCATGACCGCCTTCCGCCATCGCGGGATCATCGAAGGATACTACGGGCCTCCCTACAGCCACGCGGATCGGCTCTGGTGGATCGACCGCCTGGGCCGCTGGGGCCTGAATCTCTACGTCTACGCGCCCAAGGACGACGGGCTCCAGCGCAGCGACTGGCGGATCCCCTACCCGAAGGCGCGGCTGCGCGAGTTCGCCGAACTCGTGGAGGCGGGAGCGAGCGCGGGGGTCGAGGTGGGGTTCTCGGTCTCCCCGGGACTGTCCATCGAATACGCCTCGCGTGAGGACCGGGACGCTCTCCATCGGAAGTTCGGCGTCTTCCGCGAGCTCGGCGTGCGCTTCGTGAGCCTCGGCCTCGACGACGTACCCACCGAGCTCACCCACGAGGGCGACCGACGTGCCTTCGGCTCCCTCGCCGAGGCCCACGTGGCCCTCGCCCACGGCGTGCTCGAAGCCCTGGGGCCCGAGTCGACGTTGTGGCTCGTGCCCACCGACTACATGGGGACGGAGCCGACACCCTATCTCGAGCATCTGGGCACCCACCTCGATGCCGGGGTGCAGGTGGGCTGGACCGGGCGCACGCTGGTGAGCCCCACGGTGCGCGCAGCGGAGGCGAGACAGCGCGCGGCGACGCTGCGGCGGCCGCTCCTGCTCTGGGACAACTTCCCCGTGGCAGACGGGGTGATGCGTCCGCTTCTCCACCTGGGCCCCTACCGGGGCCGGGATCCCGGGCTCTCCGAATCACTGTGCGGGATCGTCCTCAACACCATGGCACACGCGCACGCCTCGGGCGTCGCCGTGCGGGCGGCGGCCGAGTACCTGCGCGACCCCCACGCCTACGATGCCGAGGCTGCCTGGCGAAGCGCGGTGGCGGAGCTCGGTGCAGGCGCCGAGCAGGCGTTCGCTCTGTTTGCCTCCGCCCACCGCTTCTCGGCCCTCTCTCCGGAGGAGAGCGACGGCGAGCTCGCGGACGCGCTCGGCCAGCTCCGGGCCAGCGTCGGCTCGGGCGAAGCGGAGACCCGGGCCCGGGAGGCGTTCGCCGCCGGGCTCCGCGCACGGCTGGAGGTCGCTGAGGCGCTGCGGCAAGGCCTCTGTGATCGTCAGCTGGCCGGGGAGATCGAGCCCTGGCTCGAGTCCCACCGGCGCGAGGGCGAGCGCATGCGGGCGGCCCTCGAATTCCTGGAGGCACTGGGTCGCGACGGCTCGCGCATGGAGCGCCTGCTGGCGGTGTTCCCCTTCGAGGCCCGGGTGCGCGCCGCGGCATCCGAGCAGGCCTGGAGCTACGGACCGCGCCGGGCGCTCTACCCACAGTTTCAGTCCCTGCGCGACGACGAGGCCTGCTTCGGCCCGGACCCGGCTCTGTTTCTGGATCGTTGCCTGGCGGACGAGGTGGTGCGCTTCGCCCAGCAACGCGCCAGCGACGTGCTGGGCCTGCGCGTGGCGCCGGCGCCATCCCGAGCGGGATAGCCCCCCACAACGGGAGCCCGTAGAATCCGGCTCCAGCACAGAAGGGAGATCGTGCAGGAAGGCGGGCCGGACGCGAGCGAGAGGCTTCCGGTCCGCACGAAGCTCCTCTACGCCTCAGGCGACCACACCGTCAACCTGTCGCTCTCCGCGCTGGCGCTCCTCTACCTCTTCTTCCTCACGGAGTACGCAGGCCTCGCGCCCTATCTCGCGGGCCTGGTGATGTGGATCCCGCGCGTCATCGATGCCTTCACGGACCCGCTGATGGGACGCATCTCGGATCGCACGTCCTGGCGCGGAGGCCGGCGGCGACCCTACTTCCTGATCGGCGCCGTGCCCTTCGGCCTCAGCTTCGCCCTGCTCTGGCTCACACCCTTCGACGGCCAGGCCGCGAAGTTCGGCTACCACATCTCCGTCTACATCGCACTCAGCCTCTGCACCACGGTGCTCTCGGTCCCCTACCTGGCGCTTCTGCCCGAGATGGCCCGGGGCTACGACGAGCGCACCTCGCTCAACACCTTCCGCGCTGCGGCGGCAGTGCTCGGAACCTTCGCCGCGGTGGGCATGCAGGCGCTCGCCCAGCTCTTCGGAGGCGGCGCGGTGGGCTTCGCCCGGGTGGGCGTGATCGCCGCCGTCTGGCTGGTGCTGCCCTGGGCCGCCGTCCATCGGGTGAGCTTCGAGCGGGTGGGGCCCCAGCCGGATTCGGGAGAGGGGTTCTTCCAGGGGATGCTGAGCCTCTTGCGCCACCGCTCCTACCGACTCCTGGTCGGGTGCTACGTCACGGCACGCGCGGCGGTGGACCTCATCGGCGCCATGTTCCTCTTCTACTTCACCTACTGGATGGGGCGGCCCGAGGACTTCGGCCCCACGCTCTTCTTGTTTCTGACCCTGGTGGTCGTCTCCCTACCCGTGTGGCTGCGAGTCGCCCAGCGTCTCGACAAGCGCGTCATCTTCGTGATCGGCGCCGCCTGGTGGATCGTCGCCCAGGTTCCCATGCTGCTCGCCACCCCCTCCTGGCCCCGCTGGTCGATCTTCGCGGTGGCGGGCTTCGCGGCCATCGGCTACGCGGTGGCCGACCTGATGCCCTGGGCGATGCTGGGAGACACCATCGACGAGGACGAGCTCGAATCGGGCCAGCGCCGGGACGGCCTCTACACCGGGTCCTTCACCTTCATCCGCAAGCTGGCCGGCGGAACGGGCGTGCTGCTCTCGGGCTTCGCGCTCTCCGCCGCGGGCTTCGTGAAGGGACAGACCCAGACCGAGAGCGCACTCTGGGCCATCCGGCTACTCACCGCGGCGGTTCCCGCGCTGCTGCTCGGCGCCGCCATCACCTTCGCGCTGCGCTATCCGCTCTCACGCCAGCGCCACCGGGAGATCCAGCGCCAGCTGGATGCACGACGGGAACCGTGAGCGGACCCCTCGCCCACCGCGCGAGGATCGGAGGAGCCACCAGAATGCCGCGACCGGGACTCGCCATGATGCTGAGTTCGAGCCTTGCCATCGCTGGGACACTGACGGAGCCGGTCGGGGCGGCGGGCCTCGACCCCTCCTTGACGGAGCGCGTGCTCTCCTGGCGACGGGACTTCCACGAGCACCCCGAGCTCTCCAACCGGGAGTTCAGGACCAGCGGCATCGTCGCCGAGCACCTCCGGGAGCTGGGCCTCGAGGTCCGCACGGAGGTCGCCCACACGGGTGTGGTGGGCGTGCTGCGCGGGGCCCTCCCGGGGCCCGTCGTCGGGCTGCGGGCGGACATGGACGCGCTGCCCGTCACCGAGGAGACCGGCCTCCCCTTCGCCTCCCAGGTTCGCACCACCTACCTCGGGCGCGAGGTGGGGGTCATGCATGCCTGCGGACACGACGCCCACACGGCCATCCTGATGGGGGTGGCGGAGGTCCTCGCCGACCAGCGCGAGACGCTTCCGGGGACGGTGATCTTCCTCTTCCAGCCCGCCGAGGAGGGCGCACCGCCCGGCGAGAAGGGGGGAGCCCGGCTCATGATCGCCGAGGGGGCCCTCGAGGATCCGCGCCCGGAGGTGATCTTCGGTCTGCACGTGTTCCCGCAGTACGCGGCGGGGGAGATCGCGGTGGCCTCCGGCGGCGCCATGGCGAGCTCCGACCGCCTGCACATCCGGGTAAAGGGACGCCAGACCCACGCCGCGTATCCGTGGCTGGGCGTCGACCCCATCGCGGTGGCCTCCCGGATCGTGCTGGCCCTGCAGGCCATCCCGGCGCGCCAGATCGACGTGCGACACCCCTCGGTGATCTCCATCGGCGCCATCCACGGGGGCGTGCGCCACAACATCATCCCCGACGAGGTCGAGCTGCTCGGCACCATCCGCACCCTCGACCCGTCCGAGCAGGAGGCGCTGCATCAGCGCATCCGGGAGACCGCCCAGCACATCGCCGAGAGCGCCGGAGCCAGCGCCGAGGTGGAGATCCGCATCGGCTACCCGGTCACCTGGAACGATCCCGAGCTTGCCCGGCGCATGCGGCCGACCCTCGAGCGGGTGGCGGGCCCGGACGCCGTGGTGGTCGGACTGCCCCGGACGGGGGCGGAGGATTTCTCGTTCCTCGCCCGCGAGGCGCCCGGTCTGTATCTCTTTCTCGGCGTGCGCCCGCCGGCTCAGGAGAAGAGCGAGGCGGCCCCGAACCACTCCCCCCGCTTCCGGGTCGACGAGTCCGCCCTCCCGCTGGGCGTGGAGGCGCTTTCCCAGCTCACCCTCGACTACCTGCGGGGAGACTGAGCAGACTCCGAGCCGCGCTGGGGAGTACAATCTCAGCATGGGCACCCCTTCCCCGGAGAGCTCGGGCCGACCGATCGCCGCCTGGCCCGAGGCGGGCGGAGGCCGCGTGCTCTTCCTGGTGGAAGCGGCGAGCCGTCTCGAGCAGCGGACCCTCGCCGACTGGATCGAGCGCTCCCGGCCGGCGGACTTCGATCCCGCCCGGGTGGAGGTGCTGCGGATCCCCTCCACCCGACGCCGCCGGCGGGCCCGGCTCGATTCGCAGCTCGAGCCCGCCCTGGCCGAGGGGGACGACCCGCTGCTCGCGCCGCTGCGCGTGGCCTGGCTTCCGGCCCGGCGGGACGGGGGGCGCGCCGTGCGCGTGCTCGACCTGCTGCTCCTCGGCGACCCCCGAGACCCGGGAGCCCTGCGGCAGGCCTGGGTGCGCTGGCGTCACCCGGATCGCTGCTCGGTGGTGGCGGGAGAGCCGGCGCGGCTCGCAGAGCTGCGCGAGCGCTGGCGCCGCCGGGGCGCGACGGACCACTCGCTGACCGCCGGGCTGGCAGACTTCGTGGCCCGACAGGCCGCTCTGGCCCTGGAGCGCGCCGAGAGGCGGCTGCGGGGCACCCGCTACAAGGTCCCCCGGCTGGTTCCCGAGAGCATCCTGGCGCGGCCCGCCTTCCGGGGGGGCGTGGTGCGGCTGGCGCGCGAGCTCGGCCGCAAGCCCGAGGAGGTCACCCGCACCGCGGCCCGCTACCTGCGCGAGATCGCCGCCGCCCACAGTCCCCGGGTGATCGACCTGGTCTGCTGGCTGTGGCGGGCGCTCTACAAGCGCGGCTACGGCAGCCGCCTGCGCTACGACCGCGAGCAGCTCGAAGGGATCGCGGCCCTCTCCCAGCGACACCCGGTGGCTTTCCTGCCCTCCCACAAGTCGAACCTCGACCACCCGGTACTCCAGTCGGCGCTGCACCAGAACGGCCTGCCGCCCACCCACACGGCGGGGGGCATCAACATGAACTTCTTCCCGCTGGGTCCCTTGTTCCGCCGGGCGGGGGTCTTCTTCATCCGGCGCAGCTTCAAGGACAACGAGGTCTACAAGTTCGTGCTGCGCCACTACGTCGACTACCTGATCGAGAAGCGCTTCTCCCTGGAGTGGTTCCTCGAGGGTGGACGTTCCCGCTCGGGCAAGCTGCTGCCGCCGCGCTACGGGATGTTCAGCTACGTGGTGGACGCCTACCGGCGCGGGAGGAGCGACGACATCTTCCTGATCCCCGTCTCCATCGCCTACGACCAGATCGCCGACGTGGGCGACTACACGGCCGAGGCGCGCGGCGCCTCCAAGAAGCGCGAGAGCTTCGGCTGGTTCCTGGGGCTGGTGCGCCGGCTGCGCCAGCGCTACGGGAGCATCCACATCCGCTTCGGAGAACCGCTGTCGCTCTCCGCGACCCTGGGGCCGCCGGACCCCGGAGCGGAGCCGGCCGCGGACGAACCCGCCCTGGCGGTGCAGAAGACCGCCTTCGAGGTGGCGGTGCGGATCAATCGTGCCACACCGATCACTCCCACCTCGCTGCTCACCCTCGCCCTGCTCGGCACCGGCGACCGGGCGCAGAGCGTGGACGAGATCGTGCTGGCCCTCGGAAACCTGGTGGCCTACGTGACCCGGCGCAAGCTCCCCACCACCGAGGAGCTCGACCTCGAGCGCCCGGAAGGCGTGCAGCGGATCCTGGACGCCCTCGTTTCAACCGGAGTCGTCTCGTGCTTCGACGAGGGTCCCGAGCCGGTCTACGCAATCGGATCCGATCAGC